>NZ_KE384616.1:9596-17224 GCF_000426905.1 Dolichospermum circinale AWQC131C | reverse complement strand
CCCCCTCCCCGCAAGCGAGGAGGGGGCTTAAGATGTACCTCATAAGAGCGGAAACCCCTGTAAAATAGCAATTGTACTATTGTAAATCAAGGAAAAATTTTATAGATTTCGCTACGATGTGCAACTCTTTGACATAAAATAGTTTGATTTTCTTGATCAAGAGTTAAACCTATTCTATAATCTCCTACTCTGATTTTGTATTTATCTTTGTAACCTTTCATCTTTGGGTAAAGATGCTAATTCTTTTAAAAATTTCTTTGTATATTCAACTTTCCACATTGTTATTTTTCAGGATTTGTAAATATTTGATAGCTTCATTTTTAGAGAGAACTTCATCCGTTTCTACTTCTTCCATCAGTTTTGCTAATCCATAGTTTTCTAAGATTTCTTCGATTTGTTCAAATTCGGTAATAGGAATTTGTACCGCTATTGGTTTTTGATTTTGGTCTAATACGTAGTTTTTGTTGATTTGTAGCATTGATTTTACTCCTAAATCATTAGGTAGATTATAGCATATTGTCAAAATCAGGATTTAGAGGATTTGAGGATTTACAGGATGGGGTTATTTTAAATCATCTAATCCCGGTTTACCTACATTCAAACCAGACTTTTAACGCTTACCTTGTAATTTCCTCATTTCTTTCTGTACACTAACTCCTATTTGCACAGCATCATCAAGTAATTGAGCATATTCAATTGCTTTTACTGTGGTTTTTTCAGCTTCTAATGTGGATAAGTCTATGTTAAAATATTCTGGTTTAAATTTCGGGTTTTCTCTCAATTTTCATTGGAAACATAGACTAAGCACCTCAATTAAAAGTATTAAATTTATTTTCTTTGTAACTATAATAACATCACTTTTCAATTTAGGCTACAGCAAAATCTGTAAACTTCCGAGTTTCAGAATCATGTTTAACTTTAATCACCTAAATTAAGAGAGATTTTCAAAGTTAAATTTACTTTTTCTATGAACATTGGTGATAAGATACCTAATCTTTTCTGAAAAACAGACTGATTCACAGTTGCTATTTTATCACTCCTAATTATTGAGCTTTTTTTCAGTCCAGTTTCCTGAAATTCATCGTCTTTATCAGAGATTAAAACCCAAGTATCTCGTAAATCACCATCAGGTATTTTTGAGAAAATTCCCAAAATAATTACTTCTTCTCTGTGAATAGCAACAACTAAAGCAGGTCTAAGTTTATTACTGCTTAAATCGCTAAAAGGAAAGGAAACTAACCAAATTTCATGAATCTTCGGTTTCATCATTATAAATATGCTCTTCTGGATCATTCCACTCCGTAAATCCTGTTTCTGCTAATTTCATAAATTCTCTTATTTCCAATACTTTTCTAATTTCTGCAATTAATTCATTAATTTCTTCTACAGGAAATTGGAGAATCATGGCTTTAATTTCTTCTTTTTTCACCTTCATTATTCACAACTCCTTTTGATTAAAGCAACAAAAAACCAAGTATCAGCAAAAATTTTACTCCTCACTTACATCTCTCCCAAAGCTAATCGCAAGTTTAACAGAAAAATCTTCAGGAGCATCAATATAAATCTTTCTTAATTTAGACATTATACTGGGCTTTTTAACTGGCTTTTCTGCACTACTTAGTTGTTCAATTAATCCATAAACTTGATTAAGTTCTTCTTGAGTTAAACCTTCTAATTTCTCTTGAATTATTTGTTTTGTCACCATAGTAACCTACCTAATGTAAACTTTACTGTTCAGATTATAACTATAAACTGTCTATTTCTGACAAATTCGTTTACCAGTAACTCCTGTAACAATTCCCTTACAATAAAATAAAGAAAACAAGACATAGCAGGAGAAAGGCTAAATCATGTTAGCAGAATACCAACAACACACCCAAGAACGCGCCCAACTCAGTATTCCCCCTTTACCATTAGACGCATTACAAACTTCAGAATTATGTGAATTACTGAAAAATCCTGCCCCAGGTACGGAAGAGTTATTATTACATTTATTACGCGATCGCATTCCCCCCGGAGTAGATCAAGCAGCTTACGTTAAAGCCGGATTTCTTACTGCTATTGCTAAAGGAGAAATTACCAGTCCTTTAGTCTCTGCTATCGAAGCAGTAGAATTACTGGGAACAATGGTAGGCGGTTATAACGTTCAATCCTTAATTGATTTACTCTCTTCCCCGGTAGCAGAAACCGCAGCAATAGCATTGAGCAAAATACTGTTAGTTTATGATGCGTTTCATGATGTATTAGAACTATCAAAAACCAACAAGTACGCTAAAAAAGTCGTAGACTCCTGGTCCGCAGCGGAATGGTTTACCACTCGTCCCACATTACCAGCATCTATCACCGTCACGGTTTTCAAAGTTCCCGGAGAAACTAACACTGACGACTTATCACCAGCAACCCACGCTACAACTCGTCCAGATATTCCTTTACACGCCTTAGCAATGTTAGAAACCCGACAACCGGGAAGTTTAGAAACCATTGCAGACTTAAAGAAAAAAGGACATCCTGTGGCCTATGTCGGTGATGTGGTGGGTACAGGTTCATCTCGTAAATCTGCGATCAATTCTGTATTATGGCATTTAGGTAATGATATCCCCTTTGTACCAAATAAACGGGCTGGAGGCTATATTTTGGGTAGTGCGATCGCACCTATCTTTTTTAACACCGCCGAAGATGCGGGAGCTTTACTTATACAATGCGATGTCACAAAAATGGCAACTGGTGACGTAATTACCATCTACCCCTACAAAGGTGAAGTTACCAATGCCGCAGGAGAAGTAATTTCCACCTTCAGCCTCAAACCTGACACCATTTTAGACGAAGTTCGCGCAGGTGGCCGCATTCCCCTATTAATTGGCCGTACCCTCACCGACAAAACCCGTCAAGCCTTGGGTTTAGCACCCAGCGATTTATTTATCCGTCCTCAAGCACCAACCGACACCGGAAAAGGCTACACATTGGCGCAGAAAATGGTCGGTAAAGCCTCTGGTTTACCAGGAGTACGTCCGGGGACATCATGCGAACCAATCATGACCACAGTGGGTTCTCAAGACACCACAGGACCAATGACTAGAGACGAGTTAAAAGAACTCGCTTGTTTAGGTTTCAGTGCAGACTTAGTAATGCAAAGTTTCTGTCACACAGCCGCTTATCCCAAACCGGTAGATATCAAAACCCATCAAGAACTACCAGACTTCATTTCTTCTCGTGGTGGCGTGGCTTTGCGTCCTGGTGATGGTATCATTCACTCCTGGTTAAACCGGATGTTATTACCCGACACAGTGGGAACAGGAGGAGACTCCCATACCCGCTTTCCGTTGGGTATATCCTTTCCTGCGGGTTCTGGTTTAGTGGCCTTTGCTGGTGCATTGGGTGTAATGCCCTTAGATATGCCAGAATCAGTATTAGTCCGTTTTAAAGGAGAATTGCAACCAGGAATTACCTTGAGAGATATTGTGAATGCAATTCCTTATGTAGCTATGCAAAAAGGATTATTAACCGTGGAAAAACAGAACAAGAAAAATGTTTTTTCCGGGCGTATTTTGGAAATTGAAGGATTACCAAATTTGAAAGTAGAACAAGCATTTGAATTAACAGATGCTTCCGCCGAACGTTCTTGTGCAGGTTGTACAATTAAGTTAAGTGAAGAGACAATAGCAGAATATTTGCGTTCCAATATTGCTCTGTTAAAAAACATGGTAGCACGGGGTTATAGTGATGCCAGAACCATCCTGCGGCGCGTGGCAAAAATGGAGGAATGGTTAGCCAATCCTGTATTATTATCAGCAGATGCAGATGCCGAATATGCAGAAGTAATTGAGATTGATTTAAACGAAATCAAAGAACCAATTGTAGCTGCACCGAATGACCCTGATAATGTTAAGTTATTATCAGAAGTTGCGAATGATCCAGTACAGGAAGTTTTTGTTGGTTCTTGTATGACCAATATCGGACATTATCGAGCAACAGCTAAGGTTTTAGAAGGTGCAGGTGCGGTAAAAGCGCGGTTATGGATTGCACCTCCCACAAGAATGGATGAACATCAATTAAAAGTAGAAAAAGTGTATGATGTTTTTGTAGGTGCGAATGCGAGAACTGAGATTCCTGGATGCAGTTTATGTATGGGAAACCAAGCGCGAGTGGAAGATAATACAACAGTGTTTTCTACCTCAACTCGTAATTTTAATAATCGCATGGGAAAAGGCGCTCAAGTGTATTTAGGTTCGGCGGAATTGGCGGCGGTTTGTGCGTTGTTGGGACGTATTCCTACAGTTAAGGAATATATGGAGATTGTAGGGGAGAAAATTAATCCTTTTGCTGATAATTTGTATCGGTATTTGAATTTTGATCAAATTGTTGGTTTTGAGGATGAAGGTAGGGTGATTAGTAAGGAGGATCAGGCTGCTTTGGTATAATGTAATTGGGGTGAGTTCTTTGTGGACTCACCTGAATGTTATAATAGTTTTTTATCGGGGTAAACAATGCCAGCAAAGGATACTTGCCATGAAGCGGTGAAAAATGCTTTAATTAAAGATGGTTGGATAATTACTTTTGATCCATATCCAATTAAATATGAAGAAGTTAAATTACTTGCTGATTTAGCTGGTGAAAAAACAATTTCCGCAACCAGAGAAGGAGAAAAAATAGTTATTGAAATTAAAAGTTTTCTGAGTCGTTCTCCCATGCGAGAATTTGAAACAGCGTTAGGACAATATCTCATTTATCAAACCTTTCTTTCTCTGACTCATCCTGAGTATAAAGTTTATTTAGCAATTGGTGAAAAGATTTATGAGAAGTTTTTTGAACAAGTTGCGATTGAATTAATTTTACAAAAATATCAAGTTTCACTGTTGGTTGTTGATATTAATAAAGAGGAGATTATCAAATGGACAAGGTAAATAATTATCAAAATATAATCAAACAAATCCTCACTGAATATGAAAGAATTTCAGCACAAGTACCTGATCCTGATATAGATGAGGTATTAATGTTTGATGATCAAAGAAGTCAATATCTTTGGTTTAATATCGGGTGGAAAAATCATAAAAGAGTGAAAGCAATTTCGGTTTATGTGAGAATTAAAAATGAGAAGATTTACATTGAGGAAGATTGGACTGAGGAGGGAATTGCAACTGAGTTATTAAGGGAAGGTGTACCAAAAGAGGATATTGTGTTAGCTTTTCATGATCCAGAAACTCGTAAATTGACAGAATTTGCTGTGTCTTAAATTATCATCAATCTTTACAACAATTTCTTGCATATTCCTGAAAAACTGGAGACAATTTAAACAGAATTTTCTCTTCTTTGATTTTTGTGACTAAATACCGTTGTTGTAAAGATTGTAAAACATTATTAAAATCAACTGACGATAAGTTTAAGTTTTCTATTAAAATTTGTCTTAACTCTTCCCTGGAAATAGGTTTTTTAAATTTACTCAGTTGTAATACTATTTCTTGTTCTTGTGGTGATAAATGGTTAAATATCTCTGAGAAATGAGACTGCATTTGATTGGTAATATGTAAAGTATTCTCAGCTAAAAAATCAGCTACCTTACCATCATAGTTTTTGTTAATTAACATGGTAATATTTTTTAAATACATCAAATTACCTTCATATAATTTAATTAAATTTAACCAGCTTTCCTCATCTTGTAATCCTGTATTTTTCAAAATATCTGTATTGTTTAATCCTGACAATTCTAAACATCTAATAGGATATAATTCCTCGTCTAAACATTCCATTTCTGGGCACTGTTCTTGACTAATTAAGATGATATGACTTTGATGTTCAACTTCTGTAATCATTGTAAAAAATTTTTGATAATCTTTGTATTCAGTTTGATATTGTCCTGCAAATTGACCATTAATAAAGATATTCTGCACATCATCAAGGATCATTAAACATTTTCTATCAGTGAGAATATCAAATAATTGTTTCAATTTATCGTCTATAGTTTCTTTAGGTTCTTGTTCACAAGTATTTAATAAGTCGTTAATTAGTAGATTTAAGGGTTTAGGATATTTTAGAGGTTTCCAAATAATTACTTCAAATTGATCTAGGTTTAAATCTATGAATCTTCTTACTAAGTAACTTTTACCAATTCCTGATAATCCTAAGATTGAGATTAAAGGGGTATTTTGATTAAATATCCAGTTAGAAAGAGTTTGTAACTCAGATTCTCTGTTACGAAAGTTGATTATTTTAGGAGCGAGGGTTAAATCGTGATCGCATTTATTATTAATACTTTGTTCTGTATTTTTAAAAGATTCTTGATCTTGATTATTGTTATAGCAGTAGTTAATATTCTTATTTCCTAAGTGGTTGGACAATATATTGTTATTGTGACTATTTGCTATTCTTTCTATAGTCCAGCAAAAATTATGCTTATTAACATCTTCTCCTAAAGATTCCGATAAAATTTGCCATAGTTTACGTCCAACACTTCTAACCCGACTTTCGCTACGATTACACTCGTTGGCAATTGTTTGATAAGCTTTTCCATTATAAACTCCTGTAATTACGGTTTTTTGCAGATCATCTAAACGTTTACCTGTCTTATTTAAGATCAATTGATCTGCAAATTGTAAAATTTCTGCAACATCCATAAAATTTAAGGATCGTAAGGGCTTGAGTAATTATAGCATATTTTTACGTATCATTTTAAGCTATTTTAATACATTTGCTTAATATTTTGTAGCAAAAGACAGTATAAAATAGAATATTGCGAGAGCGCAATATCTAAATGTTATAAGCTAGGATTTCAGTGATTAACATTTATTTAATTACATCACTACCAATTTTGCATGATGAAATCATCTAAGTTTTTGACCACCTTGAGTTTAACAATAGTATTAACAGTATCAGGTGTAAATATTATTCCTTTTACATCTGCATCATTTAATGATTCCAAAGCTGAAGCCGCAATTACTATCAGAAATGATTATGTTTGGATGGATATGCCACAAACTGGTAATCAAAATGATAATTGGAGTTGTGGTCCAACTTCTGCTGCAAGAGTTATGAATTTTTATGGGCATAATGTGAATCGTGGTACTTTAGTAGGTGCTGTTAATAAGGATTTTGTTATCCCCCCTTCATTTACAGTTCGCGCACCAACATTAGGAGATCCCTTTAGAAAGAGAAGAGTGGATATTCGTACAGGAACAACTCCCCATGCACTTAGAGATGTGATGAAAAGATGGGAAGGCGATAATGTTAAGTTAGAAAGAAAAGCTGATTTTAATAAACTTCTTGGTTTGTTGCGCCAGGGTAAACCTGTTATTGTTCTTCTTCGTGTTGGTTCTGATAAGCATTTTGGAACAACTTGGCCTATAATGCACTGGGTTGTTGTCAATGGTTTTTCTGCATCAGAACAGAAGATTTATTTTACAGAAACTGAGGATGGAAAAACCTACGAATATTCTTATGGTGAATTTCAATCAAATTGGGATTGGCGAGTAGGTAAAGGATTGGCTAGTGAAGCACTTCATAAAAATGGTGTTCAACCTAAAACGATGATTTGGGTAGATCGTGTTCCTCCTGTTGTAGCTCAATCTCAAGGTACTCCTTCTCAACCTGTTGCATATAAGAAAGTATTCATCAAGTCTGCTCATGGTAATTACTTC
>NZ_KE384616.1:7428-9385 GCF_000426905.1 Dolichospermum circinale AWQC131C | reverse complement strand
CCGAATTTCAGATAGGTCTCTGAGTTTAGCAGATCAACCCTATAATCCAGCAACGGGTGCTTACGATGGTGAACTTTGGGTTCTTGTTCCAAGATAGATCGCTGTTTGATGTAGGTGGGATGAAGTGCGATCGCTGTTTGATGTAGGTGGGATGAAGTGCGATCGCCTATTAAATAAATTAGTATAATTATATTAATTAGCCAAAATAACTACTTAATAAACAGGGTAAAAATGGCAGCGAAAGACTTCTACCATGATGCGGTGAAAAATGCTTTAATTAAAGATGGTTGGACAATTACGATAGAATTTAAACCCAAAGCGATTAAAGATTTACAGAAAATTCCTGTAAATGACAGAGAACGCATTATCAATAAAATTGAAGCAATGCAAGATGATTTACAAGGAGATGTGAAACGCTTAACAAATTTTACTCCAGAATATCGTTTAAGAGTTGGTGATTATCGAATTTTGTTTGAATTAGCAGAACAAACTATAATCGTGTATAGGGTTAAGCATCGTAGTAAAGCTTATGAGTAATAGGAGGTTAAAAAATGATTGAATTACATCCTGAGTTTTTAACAAAAAATGGTGAAAAACAATTTGCGGTTTTACCTTATGAGGAATTTTTGAAGATTCAGGAATTATTAGAAGATTTGGAAGATTTACGAGATTTGAGAGATGCTAAGGAAGAAGAAAAGAATAGTGTTTCAATGTCTTTAGAAGATGTGAAAAGTATGTTGTTAATGTGATCAAATTGTTGGTTTTGAGGATGAGGGGAGGGTGATTAGTAAGGAGAAGCGGCTTTGGTATAATTTAGGTTAGGGTGGGTCTTGATGAACTCACCTGAATGTTATAGCAATCCTAAATGATACGTGAGAGTTCAACAAGGCTAAAATGCTTATAAAACAAGGATTTTTATCTACGTATTTTCTCACAAACTGTTCAGGATTGCTATATAATATAATAGTTGATTATCGGGGTGAAAAATGCCAGCAAAGGACATATACCATGAAGCGGTGAAAAATGCTTTAATTAAAGATGGTTGGACAATTATGGCTGATCCTTATACTGTTGAATATGAAGATGATAACCTTTATGCTGATTTATTAGCTGAAAAGACTTTATTGCCTGAAAAACAAAAACGTATAATTGTAGTAGAAATCAAAAGTTTTATTAATCCTTCACCAATGAATGATTTTCAAAATGCTTTAGGGCAATATCTTTTATATCGTGATTTTCTCGAATTTTCTCATAAAGATTATGAACTGTATTTAGCAGTAAGAAGTACAATTTTTAATACTTTCTTTCAAAGAAAATCCATCCAACCTGTAATTAAACGTCATCAACTTAACTTTATTGTTTTTAATGATAAAAAACAGGAGATTCAATCATGGATAAAATTATAAAATATCGGGAGTTAATTAAAAGTATTTTAACAGAATATGATCAGTTGGTTCATAAATCTCCTGATTATAATACTGAAACCTGTTTAGTATTTGATGAAACTCACGATCATTATTTGTGGTTAACAGTTGATTGGAAAGAAGATAAAAGACTAAAATCAACTCATGTTCATATTCGCATTAAAAATGAGAAGATTTACATTGAGGAAGATTGGACCCAGGAAGGTATTGCAACGGAGTTATTAAGAGAAGGTGTACCGAAAGAGGATATTGTGTTAGCTTTTCATGATCCAGAAACTCGTAAGTTTACTGAGTTTGCTATTGCTTAATACTTTCTCTTGATCCTAAATTTAATCTATAGGAAAACAAAAATGAACTTTTACACAGTTGTTCTCAGACAAAGTTCCAGTTATTGGGTGGGTTTGTGTTTAGAAAATGGTATTGTTGGACAGGGAAATACTCAAGAAGATGCAGTTAATAAATTAAAGGAAGCAATAGCATCTTTTGCAGATGTTTATGAATCAGAAGAGAATATTTATAAATCTGCTATTTCT
>NZ_KE384616.1:3577-7418 GCF_000426905.1 Dolichospermum circinale AWQC131C | reverse complement strand
TAGATGAATTACATGAATTTTTGTTAGTTGAAGAAAAAGAAAAACAATCAGAAATCTATGAATTGAGGAAGGTTTATGCCTAAAAATATACCTTTTTTAAAACCCAAAGAATTAATTAAATTTTTAGAAAAAGCAGGTTGTACTTTTCATAGAGAAGGAAAAGGTGATCACTGTTTATATACTCGTGAATTTGAAGGGAAAAGGAGAGTAGTTCCTATAGATATGGGTGCAAGGGAAATGTCTCCAGGTTATGTTTTACGAATTTTTCGGCAGTTTGGTTTTACTGATGAGGAAATTGAAAGTTTGTTAAGGTAAATGAAGGGTATTTTTGATCAAATTGTTGGTTTTGAGGACGAGGGGAGGGTGATTAGTAAGGAGGTGCAGGCGACTTTGGTATAATTTAGGTCAGGGTGGGTCTTGATGGACTCACCTTGATTTTAAAGGGTTTATATTCAATTATTAAGATTTCTTAATCTAGCTAAATTCACCTATTTCACTGGTAAAATGTAATTAATTCACTCAATCAAAAAGCTCTAACTTTAGATATCAAAACAATCAATTGTCAAATATGGTAACTCAACTAGAAATTACAAATCAACGCAAAGAAAATGCGGAACAAGAAATCCGCGATAATAGAAAGCGTGTTGACTATAAGACTTTAGAATATCCTATCGAAGTAATTGTTCAAAAATATTTAGATGGAATAGATGAAGATAAAAATGAGATTTTTATTCCAGATTATCAACGAGCAATGGCTTGGGATGAAAATACCCAATCAAAATTCATTGAATCTATAATGTTAGATTTACCAATCCCTTATATTTTTGTGGCCGATGTATCAGAATCAGAAGATTTAACCCGGTTGGAAATTATAGATGGTACACAACGTATTCGTACTTTAAGCAGATTTATTAATAATGAACTTACATTAAGAAATCTTGAAAAACTAACAAATCTTAATGGCTTTACGTTTACAGATTTACTACCAACACGCCAAAGACGTTTTAATAGAACTACTATTAAAATGATTCAATTAACAGAAGAAGCAGATGAAGAAATTAGAAGGGATTTGTTCCAAAGAATTAATAGTGGTAGTGTTGAATTGAATGAAATGGAAAAACGTAGAGGAGGTGAACCAGGAAAATGTCTTGATTTAGTTGAGGAACTTTCAAAAAATCTACTATTTAGAGATTTATGTTCCTTTACTGACACTGAAATTAATAAAGGAGATCCACAAGAATATGTATTACGTTTTTTTGCATTTTTAAATAATTATCAAAATTATGGCAATGTTGAAAACAAGGTCCATAAATTCTTGAATGAATATTTAAAACTGGAAAATCAATCAGATGAGAGCAAAATAAATGCTATGAGAAATGAATTTGATTCAATGTTAGCATTTGTACAAAAGTATATTTCCAATTCTTTACATATTTATCGAAAAACTAAGAATTGCTATGAACCTACAACTAGAATTAAATTTGAATCTATTACAGTAGGTATTGCTTTGGCGCTCAGAGAAAATCCTAATTTAGTTCCAAAATCTACTTCCTTTTTAGATTCTGATGAGTTTAAAAAATTAACGAAATCTGATGCTAGTAGTTCTCAAAATAAAGTCAGTCGTCGTATTGAATATGTTCGCAATCAGCTTTTAGGTAATTCATGACAAGTACATTATTTCAAGATTTTAATGAACGCGCTAAAGAAGTTAGTAAATACTTTTACTTCCTGAAAAACCTAGAGCAAGGTTACATTCAATTAAGTATGGGTAATGCTAACAATATAAAAACAAAACCAATAGATGATGATTTAGAAAATACTCTTAAAGCAACAGGATATTTGTTACTATATAACCTAGTTGAAGCTACTATGCGTAATGCTATTGAAACAATTTTTGATGAATTAAAAATGCAACAAGTCTCTTTCGATGACGTGAGAAAAGAAATAAAAAAAATTATTATTAATCATGTAAGAGATAAAGATATCCAATCTACAGATACTCTTTTACAAGGTCTCATCAATATTTCAGTTGATATCATATCAGTTACCTTTGATGCTCTGATTAAGAAAGAAAATAAGAAAAGACTATTTTCAGGTAATGTAGATGCACAAAAAATCAGAAATATAGCAAAAATTTATGGTTTTTCGTCCCAAACTAATAAAAGCAAAACTCAAGATGGAAGTGATTTACTCACAATTAAAACCAATAGAAATGATTTAGCACATGGTTTTAAGACGTTTGAGGAAATTGGCAACAAAGCTACTGCTGATGAATTATTAAAGATTCAAAAAAGAGTTATTTGTTATTTAAGGGAAATATTAGAAAATGTAGAAAATTATATATCAAATCAAGAATATTTACAGATAAATGTACAAAATAGTGAAAATACTTAGATGGAAGTGTGATCGCTGTTTGATGTAGGTAGAATGAAGTGCGATCGCTTTTTTAATTTTATGATAACATTAAATTAAATCTAAATTTAGTGCAGAGTCACCAACCATGATTAATCTCAGTCAAGACATTCAATCACTCTCAACCTTCAAACACAACACCAACGAACTCATTAACCAGATGAAAGAAACCGGAAATCCTCTGATTTTAACAGTTAATGGTAAAGCAGAATTAGTAGTACAAGATGCCGCATCTTATCAAAAAATACTCGATTATATCAAACAATTAGAAACAATAATTGAGAGGAAAAAAGAATTAGAACCAACAAAAAGCAACAACAAAAAAGCACTGGAATTATTAAAAACGTGGGAAGAAGAAGGAGATGAACAAGAACAAACAGAAACTTTAGAGTATTTATCTTAATCTTTAGAACAAGATCATTTTTCTAATCGTTCTCTATTTTCACCATTGCCATAATGCCAAGATTAATTATCCCTGATTCAGGAGTTTTAGGAATTATTACCAACCCTAAATCAACATCTATAAAAGCTCAAAAATGTAAACTGTGGTATGCTAACTTTTTAGAAAAAGGTGAAAATATTGCTTTACCTGTGTATCGCTCTTTGATGTAGGTACGATGAGAGATCGATCGCATTTTGGTTGTGGTTTGGTGGAGAGCGATCGCTGTCCTCCTAGTATAATGTAAGTTTTATCAGTTATCTTATATGGGTAAAAGTCATTTCAAGAAAGCAATATCATCTTTAGAATCTCGTATTGCTGAACACAAGGAAAAAATTAGGCTAGAATTAGAGAAAGAATTTCCAGACCAGGGTTTAATTAACCATTGGGAAAAGGAAATTAGAGCTTTTGAACAAGGAATAAAACAAGCGCTAAAAAGATTGGGTAAAAACTAATGAAACTCGCAAACCAAAAAATTAGCAGTGACAACTCAACGCTTAATCAGCTACTAATGGAATTACAGGAAGAATGCCAAAATGTGATTTCTCTGGTTAATCAATTACAACTTTCTGAGTTAAGCGATAGACAAAAGGGTAAAATACTTTCAGAATTATTAGTAGCATCAATTCATTTACATTCCCATTGTGATGAAGATTGGCAAAATTTGATTTCCGATGAGTTGGAAAATTTAGTAGATGATTAGTGTATAAAATCTTATGGATATAAAGAGGATAAAACATGATAGAATTTCACCCTGAACTTTTAATAACACAATGGTGAAAAACAGGACAACTGAGGAAAGAATTAAGGGAATTTCTGTCCATATTCGTATTAGAAATGAGAAGATTTACATTGAGGAAGATTGGACCCAGGAAGGAATAGCGACAGAGTTATTAAGGGAAGGTGTACCCAAAGAAGATATTGTTTTAGCTTTTCATGATCCTGAAACTCGTAAATTGACAGAATTTGCAGTGGCTTAATAGAAAAAAC
>NZ_KE384616.1:0-3567 GCF_000426905.1 Dolichospermum circinale AWQC131C | reverse complement strand
TAGATGAATTACATGAATTTTTGTTAGTTGAAGAAAAAGAAAAACAATCAGAAATCTATGAATAGATAAAGGCATAAAATCCATCGGTGGACGTGCAACAAAAGCTTATAAAATGTTTCCAAATGTTATTGAAACCGTAAAGTTTCATAATCTTGGTTGTCAAAATTGGGGTAGTCGCCTAAAATAAGTACAACTCTTTTTACATCTTGGGTTATTACTTGTAAATCTCTAATTAGTATCAAATAATCTGCCACCAGGAGAAACAATTCAAGTTCCATTGGGACAAAATATCAACCGTCAAAACAATGCTATTGATTCTTTAAACCAAAATAGACTTACACAATTATGTTAACATCTGCAATTAACAATCAAAATGCAAACGCCATCCAATTAATTAAAGAAGGTGTAGCTATAAGCGATCGCTCTCATTGGGGTCGTATCCGTGTTTCTGATGATGATAGACTACGCTTTTTACACAATCAAAGCACAAATAATTTTCAAATCCTCAAACCCGGTCAGGGCTGCGATACTGTCATGGTGACATCTACAGCCCGGACGATTGATTTAGTCACTAGTTATGTATTAGATGATGCTGTTTTGCTCTTAGTTTCCCCTAACCGTCGTCAGCTACTAGCAAAATGGTTAGATCGTTATATCTTTTTTGCAGATAAGGTCAAATTAACTGATATCACCGCAGAAACGGCGACTTTTAGCCTTATTGGACCCCAAAGCCATGGTATTATCGAAAAATTAGGCGCTGGTGATTTAATTGGTCAACCAGATGGTAATCTCTTATCAGTAAATGAAATAATATTTGCTACTGGCAGTGGTTTGTCTATACCAGGATATACTCTAATTTTACCAGTCACAAATAAAGAAACATTGTGGAATGAAATCCTCAGTTATGGTGCTGGAGAATTAAGCGATCGCGCATGGGAAATGTTACGAATATTACAAGGTCGTCCCGCTCCAGATGCCGAACTTACGGATGATTATAACCCCTTAGAAGTTGGTTTATGGCAGACAATTTCTTTTAACAAAGGTTGTTATATCGGTCAAGAAACCATTGCTAGATTGAATACATACAAAGGTGTAAAACAATACCTTTGGGGTATTCATCTCCATGGTGCGGCTGAACCAGGAACAATCATCACCATTGGTGAAGAAAAAGTAGGTAAACTCACCAGCTATACAACCACCCCGGATGGTCATTTTGGACTAGGTTACATCAAAAGTAAAGCTGGTGGAGTCGGTTTAAAAGTGCAAATTGGGGAAACAGAGGGAGAAATAGTAGCTATTCCCTTTGTTTCTCACGAATATCCCTTGAATAACGGGTAATTAACCAACTTAATCCCAAATTCCTGATGGGAAGCTACACAGAATTATCAATGAATTAATAATGAATTAATTCTGATATTTTATACAGCTTCACCCATTTCCTCTACCCCGACAAAATTCATCTATCCAAGAAGGTAAACTACTGCTAGAATGAGATGCAGTAAAGAGAATATTTTGGCTGGGAATTTTGGAGATTTCAGTAGCTATTTGTTCCCTACCCACGGGAACAGGTGGTTTAACTAAAGAACGATCATAAACTGGCGTGGCCACTGCAACTACTGAAACACCCGTATTCATTTTCAATAACACCTGTTTGCGTTCTTTAGTTACAGATAAATCTGTCAATGGGATACGAATAGGAGAGGTACTAACAATCTCATTTTTCGCTGTAGAATGCTGAGATCTCAAGCTATTTAATTCCTGTTCAGGATTGAAGTGTAAACCTAAAGCTGCAATTATTTGATCAGGATTATTATTTAAATCCAAAATAAAAGGCAGGATTTTTTTTAGCTCTGATTCTAAAATAGATAAAGTAGCGATTATGTAACCGGAAGAAGGACGGCGTATACCATCATAATCTTTCCAAATTCGCATTTTAACTAACCAAGAACGATTTTGTTCATAATAACTCAGCCACTTGATTTTTAATGATTGACGTAGATGCTCAATATCCATTTATTCCCTCCCTTCTAATTTGCACCTGATAGAATTTATATATTTTCAGTAATTTTTATCCGTTCTCAAAACTTACCCAAAATTACCAAGGTCTATAGGAATGAGGGAAGTGTCACAAAAAATTAAATTATAATCTTTTGTTTGTAGTCAGGGCTTTAGCCCTGAAGACTGTTCCCATAGCCTCTCAAACATAAGACTAAAATCCTGACTACGATCTCATATATTACAGCAATTTTCATGTACTTGTACCACACTTTTGTTTTTATATTCCTTTCTTCCTTTGCGACTTTGCGCCTTGGCGTGAGACTGGAAAATGTGGTTTATTTACCTAAAAATCACTGTAAGCTGTTATGCAGCTAAATTGTATAATCCTCATCTGGCTAAATCTTGTGGTGCAGGCATCCTGCCTGCTATAATTATACAAATTAAATGCAGTACAGCTAATGCCAGTCACGTAGTAATTCCGCCATTATGCAACGCCAGAATCCTAATTAATCATCAGTCCTTTGCTTGCTAACCATTCGCTATTAAATATGCGTGATTGATAGCGAGAACCACTATCACACAAGATAGTAACAATAGTATGTCCAGGTCCTAATTGTTTGGCTAAAGCCACAGCCGCAGCCACATTAATTCCTGTTGAACCACCCATCAATAAACCATCTTTTTTTAATAGTTGATAAACAACACGCAAGGCCTCTAAATCATCAATTTGGATAGCATCATCAATAGGTGCGCCTTCCATATTAGCTGTAATTCTGCTATTACCAATACCTTCAGTAATGGAATTACCTTCTATTTTGATTTCCCCGGTTTTGATATAACTATATAGTCCACTACCCAAGGGGTCAGCAACTACACATTTAACGCCGGGATTTTGTTCTTTTAGGTACATGGCGACACCTGCATAAGTACCACCCGTACCCGTGGCCGCTACCCAACCGTCTATTTTACCATCTGTCTGTTGCCAAATCTCTCTACCTGTGGTTTGATAATGAGCAAAACGATTAGCTAAATTGTCAAACTGATTAGCCCATAAGGCGTTTTCCATTTCTGCGGCAATTCTCCCAGATAGTTTGACGTAATTATTGGCATCTTTGTAGGGTACAGCAGGAACAGTACGAACTTCTGCACCCAAGGTAGTTAAAGCATCTATTTTTTCTTGAGATTGGGTGTTAGGAATAATAATCAAACATTTGTAACCTTTGACATTGCAGATATGCGCCAGTCCAATTCCAGTATTTCCCGCAGTTCCTTCGACTACTGTACCACCAGGTTTAAGCAGTCCTTTTTTTTCTGCATCTTCTATAATGTAAAGCGCAGCCCGATCTTTTACAGAACCACCAGGGTTGAGAAATTCGGCTTTGGCTAAAATATCACAACCTGTTTGTTCACTAAAACTGTTTAAACGAATTAGTGGTGTATTCCCAATTGTACCGACAAATCCATTTTTAATATCCATGTTGAATTTACTTGATTTCTTCCCAATTAAATTTTGACATTGATTGAGTAAGAGTTGGGGTTAATCAACGGCTATATAAATAACTTATATCT
>NZ_KE384615.1:22942-59706 GCF_000426905.1 Dolichospermum circinale AWQC131C | reverse complement strand
TTTTTTAGATTCTGCCAATTCTTTTTTATTATTATGTAGCTCTATTGCTTTCTCTATAAGTTGTTTTAGCTGTTCATAATGCAGTCCTAATAACCGTTGTGATTCTTCAGGATTGTTATGAATGTACTCAACTATGTTGCTCATAATCTCAGGGTAGATGCACGATTTTATCCTGTTATACCATAATTTAGTTTTTTTTCGGAGATGTCTAGTAGCTATTCGCATAATTTGATTTCTGTCGTCATTTCCACTACAACCAACTAATAAACCACAAATTAAACTAATCAGCACACATAAACGACCAAAATCAAATTTTACCATTTTTGTCCTCTAGACTATAATTCACACCTTATATTATGTCCACCCAATCACCAATTACCCATTACCAGCGTCAACAGATAATCAGTGTTCAAACGGACATGATATCAAACACCTTGATCTATTCCCCATCCCCTAATTTTTCTGATTTAGCTGCAACTAATTTGACATTAAATACCTCGCTAAAACACTGACTGACTACAGCAGACACTTCGTGACAAGTAATATCGGGAAGCCATGCAGCCAAACTACGGACTGGTTTATCAATAATTCCACAGGGGACAATGTGCTGAAATCCTGTCATGTCTGGACAAACGTTCAAGGAAAACCCGTGCATAGTAATCCATTTACTAACTTTAATACCTATAGCAGCAACTTTGTATCCTTCCAACCAAACACCAGTAAAACCAGCAATACGTTCCCCAGGCAGATCATAATGTAATAAAACGCGAATTAATACCTCCTCTAATTGTCGTAAGTACCAATGCAAATCTTGACGATAACGGCGTAGATTTAAAATTGGATAAGCGACCAATTGTCCCGGACAATGATAGGTAACCTCACCACCTCTTTCAATGCGATGCACATCATAGTTACACTTGTCAAGATTAAATTTAAGAAATTCTAGATTTGCTCCTGTCCCCAAAGTATAAACAGGGGGATGTTCCAGCAAAATCAGTACATCATCTAATTCTGGGTTGTGAATGCGCTCAGTAACTAGCGATCGCTGCCACTGATGAGCCGTTATGTATGGTAATAAACCAGGATTATATAGTAAACAACGGTACGGTGGAAATTGAGTATTATCAATCATCAGGGAACAGGAGAAATAAAAAGATTAACTGCCTCACTGGACATCTATAGCACTCACTTGACAAAAATATCCAGAACAAATGTCAAGGTATGCAAAGGATTTTAAAGTAACGTCAAGGAAAAATACTTTACAACCAATAAAGTGCTAGTTTGAATATATAACCTCAATGGTGTTGGGAGGAATTTGCCAGAAGTATCAAGCCTAGACAAGAGAAACCAATAACGCTGACTGATGATGTTCCCAGAATTAATTTGCATCAATCAGGATCGAACCTCCCAAATTGGTCACATTTTCTCTACAATGGGGAACAAGACCAAGAGACGAGGACGGAAGTACGTACTCCTGTGTTTTACAGTTGCACAGAAGGGGGCGGTTAAAAAACCATATTTTAAATTGCCTAATTCCATAGTTGTGGTTGAACAGCCCATTGCTTAACAACCAGTTGGGAGTCGTCGTAGAGGATAAAAACTAAAATTAAGACGATGAATAGCGCGAACTTGAAAATGCGACAAACCTGGGAAACACCAAAGAGCAGTGTTTTAAGAAAAGGTTACTTGTATCGGTAGCAGTGATAGACCTTAACGCAATCTCTATTCCTACCCAAAAACATCACATATAATATTGAGCGGGAGAGTTTACATGAAACTTGTCATCCACGGTAAAAACATTGAAATCACCGATGCCATCCGAGAATATGTGCATCAAAAAATTGAAAAGGCGGTTAATCACTTTCAGAACATCACCAATGAAGTGGATGTCCATTTAAGCGTGGCTCGCAATCCCCGCATTAGTACAAAACAAGCGGCGGAAGTAACTATTTATGCTAATGGTAGTATTATCCGGGCGGAAGAAAGCAGCGAAAGCTTATATGCAAGTATTGACCTAGTTGCAGACAAAATTGCCCGGCAATTGCGGAAATATAAAGAAAAAAGACAGGATCATAAAACCCAACCTATATCAACTAACGAAGCAGTAGCGCCAGAAACCGTTGCAGCGGATTTAATAGGCGACCGCAGCGCGGAATTACCCCAAGAGGTAGTTCGCACCAAATACTTCTCCATGCCTCCGATGACAGTGGCAGAAGCCCAAGAACAATTGCAAATGGTGGGACATGACTTTTATATGTTCCATAATGCAGAAACAGGCGAGATTAATGTTATTTATGAACGTAACCACGGCGGTTATGGGGTAATTCAACCTCGCAATAACGGTCATTCTAACGGCAGAAATGGCAAATCAGCTAACGCCAATATTGGTGTCACAGAAAAGTCGCACTCTAAATAGAGTCTGATGAGGTTATTCATGGCTAGAGATGTTTCGTGAAACGTCTCTACAGTGTCTTATCTTAATCGTCTCCTCAGAGGTAGTTATTGTCGGGTATAAGCTGTGCTGCATTTAATTTGTATAATTCTAGCGGGCAAGATGCCCGCACCACAACATCTAGCTAGATGAGGATGATCAAATTTGGATGCGTAACAGCTTATTACTTAACTGCTAACTGTTGTAGAGTTTTTAATGCTTCTTCAACGTGACCTTTAAAATTCAACATGGAATCAAATACATATTGAACGATGCCATTTTTGTCAATCACATAAGTGACTCGACCAGGAATGAGACCGAAAGCCGTGGTTGCACCATATTGTTTTCTTACTTTGTCACCTTGATCACTTAGAAGTGTAAAAGGTAAATTGTATTTATTGGCAAAGTTTTGATGCGAATTGCTAGAGTCACCACTCACACCAATAACTTCAGCACCAGCGGCTTGAAACACCTCATATTGATCTCGAAAAGCACATGATTCTATAGTACATCCTGGTGTATCATCCTTGGGATAAAAATAGAGGACAACAGATTTTTGACCACGAAAATCTGCCAAACTGACATTTTTGCCATTTTGGGCAGGTAGGTTAAAATTCGGGGCGGTATCTCCAACTTTGATAGCCATATAAAAAATTTAAAATTCAAACATTACTTAATAAAAGTTTACCCTGTAAATTAGATTATCCACTCCCCTTGATCAAGTGCATCAGGAGGAGTAAAGTTAAATTCTCAAATCAGATATTCTGTCTATGCGTCTGAGTTCACTTGATGTCTTTCGTGGTATTACCATTGCAGCAATGATTCTTGCTAATATGGCAGGAGTCGCAGGTCATGTTTATCCTTCCCTGAGTCATGCCCAATGGCACGGTTGTACACCCACTGATTTAATATTTCCTTTCTTTTTATTTATCGTTGGTGTAGCAATGACCTTTTCTCTGTCAAAATATACAGCAGAGAACAAACCTAACAAAGCAGTTTATTTACACATTCTCCGTCGCGCTGCTATTTTATTTATTTTAGGTTTACTATTAAATGGTTTTTGGAATCAAGGTATTTGGACATTTGATTTAAGTAGTATCCGCTTTATGGGAGTATTGCAACGAATTGCTTTAACTTACCTATTTGCATCTTTGATAGTTTTAAAATTACCTCACAAAAGTCAATGGTTAGTAGCAGGAGGATTACTAATTGCTTATTGGTTGATAATGATGTATATTCCTGTTCCTAATTATGGTGCAGGAATGCTAACCAGAGAAGGTAATTTTGGCGCATTTATTGATAGATTAATTATTCCCAAAGCACATTTATATAAAGGTGATGGGTTTAATTTTATGGGAGATCCTGAAGGAATTTTTAGCACTATTCCAGCCATAGTTAGCGTTTTAGCCGGGTATTTTACTGGACAATGGATCAAAGATAAAAAACAGGCTACTTCACAAACTAGCATGGATTTAGTATTATTTGGTTTGTGTTGTTTAGTAATTGCAATTATTTGGGATGTGGTATTTCCTATTAATAAGAAAATTTGGACAAGTTCCTATGTTTTATATACCACTGGTTGGGCATTAATGTTATTAGCGGCTTGTTATGAAATGATAGAAGTGAGGTTAATAAAACGCTGGAGTAAACCTTTTGAAATTATGGGACTAAATGCGATCGCTCTTTTTGTGGCTTCAGTAATTTTAATTAAAATCACAGTGAAAACCCAAATTGGTACAGGTGAAAATGCCATTAGTATCTATAATTGGATTTATCAAAATATTTTTGCATCTTGGGCGGGAAATTTCAACGGTTCATTTTTATTTGCACTTGTTACCGCGTTATTTTGGTATAGTATTGCTGTTTTGATGTATCAGAAACGCTGGTTTATTAAAGTGTAAATAAAACTCTTGTGGGACAGGCATCTTGCCTGTCCAATATTTTGTGAGAATTTGAAAAACCTATCTATCGTTTTGGACGTTTTACACCACCAGGACGTTTTACCCCAAAACCATACATATAAATCGTAGGCATATTAACACGCTTATCAGAACGTCTGTCAATAATTCCCAGTTGTAGCAAATATTGCATAATTTCCTCCGGGTTTAAAGTGGGTGGTTGTTTTCCAGATTCTTCACTCCATGTTGTATTTTTAAGTTTATCGAGGAAAATTTCTTCTGCAACAGGAACTTTCAAACCATTTAAGCTATTTTTCAGAGGTTCTAACCAAGGATATTCATCTACTAACTCTCCAATTCTATATTTAGAAATATCCACAAGTGCGCTTTGTAAATCAGCAGGAGTTAAGAGAGTATCTCCAGTTAAATTTTGCAGATCAGATTCATCTATTCTTCTCTGTGCTGGTAATGAAAATAGCTGTAAAAATGCGCGGGGATAAATTCGACCTCCCGCATCTTTAAGATTATTAGGAATCCAAAGATGTGTATATCCCTTTCTAGGATTATCACCCATAAACCTATTAATTATTCTGCCAATCGTAAATTCATGAGAAACTTCATTAGCAGTGATAATTATTCCTAAAGGTGTGTTAGTTTCTTTGAGAAAATTTGGTGATGTTGGTGATATACGATGCAAATATTCAGCCATTTCTTGACCAGAATTTGCCAACCTTTTAAATAGTAGTTGATATAACCATGAATCTTTCCATTCCAAATTAATTTGATAAGCTTTTAACTTAGAAGCATCAGGAAAACTTAAAAAATCTTCTCTAAAAAGGTCAGTACGCAAAAAAATCTTAGGTCTAATTCTTTCCCAACGCCGCCATCTATCTAACCAAAAAGCTAAAAGTTCACGTATAGGAGTAGCTAATTGATGATATGAAGAGCCTAATTTATCTAATTCATCATAGGTGATAAATAACCATTGATCTGATTCAATTAATTTTTGATCTAACAAATCTAAAGCAGAATTAATTTTGTCTATGTTGTCACACACCAGAGGAAACCAAGCAGATAATAGAGGTAATTTATTGATTAATAACTCACGAATTTCTAAAGGTATTTCATCAACCCAATCACTTTTTAATATTACTTGTTCTTGGCTTAAAATTCTTCCTAACATTAAACCAATCCAAAATATACGCCAATCCAAATTACTAGCATTGTGCATTTTTGATTCTATACTTTCTGGTGTAGGAAAGGTTTTCTCCTGCTGTTGAGTACGTCCAAAACCAGCAATCCATGTTGTTTTGTCTAAATCATCTAACGCTCTAATTTTTAAATTTTCTACGAGTATTTTTCGTCCTGAAGGAATGGCTAATAAACGAAATAATTCTGTTTTACCTACACCCTTTCCTCCTAATATTAAAAGTGTATCTTTCTCTAAAACTTGGCGATAGTTAGGAATAGGCAGAAAGTTTTTGAGAAAAACAGTATCATTATTACTTTCATTTTCTGCTGTTGCGTTTCGTGGTGCTATACCAGCCATTAATTCTAACAATTTTTGTTTATCAAAATTACTCATATTATTTCCTCTTCTGTTTTGTTAAATATCTTGCTAAATCTTATACAAAGCCTTTTAGCAATTTCTTGATAATCTTCATTAGTCATCAAAGATACAAGTTGTGTCAACCGATCAGATTCTTCTTGACTTTCATCACGCATAAATAAACTAATATCCCCTTGTAATTCATCTTTCAAAGGCAGTATTATAGGTGAAAAAGGTTCATTAATATCATCAGGGTTGGGTACATCTTCACCTTCATAATAGTAGTTTTCTTGAAACGCTGTATATGCCTGTTCTTTAAATTCTCTTAATTCCTCATTTCTTCGCCTTTCTAAACTAGCAAGAGCCATAGCATGAACTAATATTACAGGGAATTTTTCCCTTTCTTCAAATAATGGTCGAGATAAACGACGAATAACATAAGTTAAACCAGCCCAACTTTGCCGAGATTGTCTACCAAATATAACTGCGGCGTGAGATAAATCAGTTAATGCTAATCCCCCAATATCATGAAATCCTGCTCTAGAATCTAAGAGAATGAAATCAAGAGGTTTAACAGCACTTTCTAATTCTTTAAGCATTCCTTTAAAAGTTTCAGGAAGTTGATGATCTACTAAATTTGGAAAATCTATCCTTGCTAATTTTTCTAAGTAATTATTATCTACATTTCCCGCAGTAAATAAATATATTTGTTCTCCATTTCCGAGTAATCGTGGATGATTAATTCGTAAAATATCATTTCTTAAAGACCAATTGCTGTTTTGAATTTTTTTCTCTAATAAATAATCAATAACACCGAAATTTTCTACTTTATCTTTAAAAAATATCGTAGATAAACCGGGAGCTTCTAAATCTAAATCTACTATAGCTACTCGGTGTCCATTACGAGCTAAAGTGAGTGCAGTGGCGACTAATGCTGTAGTTCTACCCACACCTCCTTTAAATGAGAAAAAAGTAACAACTGCTGGTTTATGTCCCTGATCAACAAATTGTATTTTCCAAGGAGGATTACCTGAATTTTGATTAGTCCATGTCTGTTTAGCAATATGACGTTCTAGTACATATAAACGAAGAGATATAGCCTCATCATTCCATTCAGCTTCAACTCTATTATTTGGATTTGTAATTTCTGCAATTAAAGCTTTATAACCATCTTTATCACCTTGTGGCAACCAAATATCTTTACCATAGTAAGAACCAAGTTTTTGATCTAGATATTGATCTAATTTATCTATATCTGTTTGTCGAGGTGGAAAATCTGTTTTTGGTTCAAGAAAAAGCCGAATTTTACCATAAATATCACGAATGATGGTTACAGATTCCAGATTAGGTATTAAATTTAATACTTCTGGTTCTTTAAAGCATTCTTCTACTTTTGCAAAAGTATCACCAAAACTAATCATAATTCTTTAAAGTTCCTTACTGCTAAGTCTACCATCTAAAACCAGTTTAGGTATAATTTCCTGATAAATTTCTTCTGCTCTGTTAACTGCTTTCTCCGCTTGATCATTATTCCAAATTCCTGATTTATAATAGCGTCTTTCTGGATGATATTGATCTAATACAGTTCCCATTGTTCGAGAAGCTGGAAGTTGCATAAGTACAGGATAAATCAAGCGTAACCTATCCATTGCTTTTCCTTGAATTTCTGCTAAATCATGACCATACTTTTTAACTGCTGTTTTACCTTCAGGAATATATACTTCTACTAATACCTTAAATGAGCATTCAACGACATAACCCGCAAGATATACAGCATTATCCCATCGTTGCTGATCTAACAAGATTTTTGCATCATGTAAATGTCTTGCTGCTGCTTGTGGAAAAGACTCTGATAACAAAATTACTCCTTAATAATTGCTTTCAAAAAAATATACGAATCCCAAATATGAGTCCGCACAGGCGGACTTTTAATCAACAAAATCAACCCACCAATTAAACCCCAACCTCCTGGGCTTCCAAGGCATTAATTTCATCTAAAATCCGCCAAATTTCCTGCATCATGGGATCTAAACCAGTGCGAGTTACAGCGGAAATTATGAAAACCGGCGCTAAAGCTAGATGATTTAATTGCATAGCTAACGCCTCTAAATCAACCGTTTCCCTATCAACAGCATCTATTTTATTCAAAGCTAAAATTTGCGGACGTTTAGCTAAACCTCTACCATAGGCTTTAAGTTCTTCTTGAATGGTATGATAATCAGCAATGACATCTTCACTTGTCGCGTCAATTAAGTGTAATAAAACCCTTGTCCGTTCAATGTGACGTAGGAAATCATGACCTAAACCCGCACCATGGGAAGCACCAGCAATTAAACCAGGAATATCGGCGAAAACTGTACCATCACCTGTGGGTTTTTTGACCACACCCAAATTAGGAATTAAGGTAGTAAATGGATAATCAGCTATTTTGGGACGCGCAGCCGATAAAGAAGAAATTAATGTAGATTTACCAGCATTTGGTAAACCAATAATTCCCACTTCTGCTAACAATTTCAACTCTAAACGTAATACCTTTTTTTCACCTTCTAAACCAGGAAGTGCATATTCGGGAACGCGGTTACGGTTACTCAAAAAATGTTGATTTCCCAGTCCACCTTTTCCACCTTCCGCAACACGAAAAACTTGTCCAGGTTCAATAATATCGCATAGTAAAACACTCGTGACCGCATCATAAACAGCAGTACCACAGGGAACTTCGATAATTAAATCTTTCCCCCCTGCACCAGTGCAATTATTTGGACCACCGCGTTCTCCGTCCTCGGCCTTAAACAGATGTTTATATCGAAAATCTAGTAAGGTTTGGAGGTTAGTATCAGCCACAAAAATTACTGAACCACCTTTTCCTCCATTTCCCCCAGAAGGACCCCCTGCGGGTACATATTTCTCTCTTCGGAAAGCGACAATACCATCACCTCCTTTACCTGCTTCTACTTCAATTACTGATTGGTCTATAAATTGCATAATTAGTCAGTTGTCAGTTGTCATTTTCTTTTTCAAAAATTACCAATATATTTTTCGGTAATTCGGTAATATACCATTTTCTAGTCCACTGAGGTACAAAATTATCTGCCTTTATCTGCGGTGAACTTCTCTATTTTTGTACCTATGAGGATGGGAAATGCTATCAACTTTAAATATAAGGTGTAATATCCTCACCACAGTCATCTGCTAAGTATGAAAGAGCGCGAAAGCGTAAACCTACCATTTGTTCATAAAGGGGGTTAATTTTACAAAGTGGAGGAATATGAACTATTTTCCGGCCAAATAAAGTTACATCTCTTTCAAAGGGACATTGGGAAGGAATCATTTTACACAAAAATCTCGCCACTCTGGGATCTTGAATATCCAACCCGTCTAACCATTGACGCAAAGGATTTAAAACATCAGGGTGTGGGGGTTGAAGTCCAGCCGGTGGGGAATCTTGGGTTTGTGTGCTATCCTCTAGGGTATGACGTAAAGCTGTGAGTAAATTTTCTTGCAGTTCTAATTTTTGACATAATTGCTGAAGTAGATCATCTTCACTAGGAGAGTATATACCATCAGCGATCGCTACCATTACCGCCGTCCGCAAAAAATTTTCCGCTATGGGTGTACCTTTACCCAATATAGCCGCTAATTCATCAACTCCAATTATTTCTAGGCTATCCCATTCCACCGCAGGGGCTAATTCATTTTTGGTGAGATTAGTAATTAATTCCTGTTCTTGAGCATCAAAATTACCATCTGCCCAAGCAATTGTCAGTAATCCCCGCAACCAAGCAATAATTTGTTCACTACTGTCAGGAGTTTCAGCAACACTGATCATCATAATTCACGCCTCAAATTTTTCTTAGTCAATATTCAGCTATCTTGAAATAGTCAAGAATTACTCAAATCCTTGACCTCTCAAAGAAGTCAGGGATTTAAAGTTCTAGTCCTGCTTTCATATTATTCGCAACGGCATAAATTATGGGTATAATTGGTTATATTTATAATAAATCAGGTGTAAAGTATGTTTTCTTTTGGTATTGAACATGAAGTGGCTTTTCTTAATCATCAAGGAAAATTCGCTGATTTCCATAATACAAAATTCGCAGATTTTCAGCAAATTATTGATAGATTACCTATTTATTCTGGTGACTACCCACAATTAAGAGTTGGTGATGCTGGAATTAAGAAAAAGCGTTGGTATATTGAAGGATTTGAAAGATTTAGCGAGTCTGAAGAAGTAATTGACTGTTTAGCCAAAGGGATCGAAATTAGAACAACTATTCATTCTACTATTCAAGGCGCGATTGATGAATTAACCGCCAGTTTTAGTTTACTTCGTGAAGTGGCTGCTAATTTTGGTTTTTCGCCAGTTTTAGCCAGTTTTAACCCCTATACTTGCGTATTTCAACCAGAACCTCCATTAAATGATTTTGAAATTAGACAATTACAAGCTTATCCAGATGAACAAACTGCTCATATTTACATGGTTTCCTATGGACCAGATTTGAATATTTCCTGGCAAAATTTATCTACTGACAAGCTAATTGATATTGGGAAAAAGTTGACGTATTACAGTCCTTATATCATTCCTTTTAGTTATAGTTCTCCTTTTTATAATGGTGGTTTGTGGTCAGGTTTATCAGTGAGGACATTTATCAGAACGGGAAAAAGATCAGCAGCATTAGTTTTTGTGGAAAAGTCAGAGGATTTAATCAAAAGTGTTCCCTCATTAACAAAAATTGCCCGCATTCCTTCGGAAGTAGGACGGATAGAATTTAAAGCCTGTGATAGTTGTGATGATTTGACGATTTATGCAGGTTTATTAGCTTTATTAAAAGGTTTAGTATTAGATGAAACTTTACCAGGTAGAGCTATTATACCTGATACTAACTTACATCAAATTTCGGCAAAATATGGCTTTGAAAATGAAGACATTTTCTTTAATTCTAGCAAACTTTTACAAACTGCGGAAATTGCCCTTAAAGATGATTCTGATGTTGAATTTTTAGCACCACTAAAAGTCATTTTATCAGAGCAAAAAACAAAATCCCATGAATTAATTAAGTTATTTCAAAATTTAGGTTCAATTGAATTAACTCTCAAGGAAACCTATCACAAATTATCACAAAAATAAAAACTGCTGTAATTAGCAACACCACATTTTTAATTCTTCTCTAGATTCTTCTCTAGATTCTTCTCTAGGGTGCTAGGGGGAATTTTTTCAATGGGAATTAATGTTTCCATGACAGTTTTAGCAATGGGCGCTGCTACAGTAGAACCATAGGCATTTTCTCCCTTGGGTTCGTCTACAATTGCAAAAACCACATAACGGGGAGATTCCACTGGTAAAATGGCCACAAAACTGGTAATTCGCGCACCTTTAATATATCCACCATTAGGACTAGCTTTTTGGGCTGTTCCCGTTTTTCCACCAATACGATATCCTGAAATTCTCGCTGCTTTACCAGAACCTTCATTAATTACTGTTTCCATCATTTCTACAACATCATGAGTAATTGTGGGCGAAAAAACTTGTCTTGGTTCTGGGAGAGTAACTGAATAGTGTATCTGTTCTTTACTGTCAATTAGTCCTCGAACTACATGAGGTGTAACTAATTTACCGCCATTAGCTAATGCTCCATGCAGTTGTACCAATTGCAATGGAGTTAGAGAAAAACCTTGTCCAAAAGATGTAGTCGCTAGTTCAATAGCTGAAGAGATAAATTCTTCTTGACTTTTTAATTGACCGCTGACTTCAAAAGGTAAATCTGTTTTAAATTTTTGTCCTAATCCTAAACGTTCTAACCAATTGTAGTATATGGATGGTTTTAATCGTTGCATCATTCTGACCATGCCAATATTACTAGAAGTTTGTAAAATTTGAGGAATAGTCAATTGACGATAACCAGTTTTTTCGGCATTCTTGATAGTATGTGTACCAACTTGGATAAAACCCGGATCTGCAAATACATCATTTAATTTAATGATACCATTTTCCAGAGCGATCGCCACATTTATAGGTTTAAATGTTGATCCTGGTTCATAAAGATCAGCTATAGTCCAGTTTTTAAATAAGGAAATATCAGACTTAGCATACTTATTGGGATTATAAGTGGGCTGAGAAACCAAAGCCAGCAAAGAACCATCAAGTGCATCCATAACAATTACTGCACCCCGTTTGGCTTTAAACTTAGTCATCTGTTCTTTTAAGGCCGTACGTGCCGCCCGTTGTAGACGGCTATCAATAGTTAATTGCAGTTTCAAATCATCAAAATGCAGTAGCCCCTGAGTCGCGTAATCTGGCATTAATGACCCATCACCCGTCTTACTCATTCGTACCGTTTGTCCAGGGCGTTCTAGCAACTTCTCCTGACTGTATTCTACACCAGCTTGGCCACGACGATCAAGATTAACATATCCTACCACATCCGCCGCCAAATCATCTTGGGGGTAAAATCGGGAGTATTTTTGAATAAACTCAAACCCATTTAAACGTAATGATATCAACTTATCAGAAATTTCTTCTGATACACCAGAAGCTAATAAAATACCACTACTTTTACTTTGGAATATTTTAACTAGTTCGTCCTTATTTTTACCAATAATCAGACTTATTTTTTCAGCAATTTTCTCCAGAGAATAATCAAATAATTTCGGATGGGCATATATATTATATACGGGGCGGTCAATAGCTAAGACATTATTACCTCTATCTACCACTGGACGACGAGGAATGTACAGCCGTAAATTGACCATTTGCTGATTTCGCGCCCTCTGAGTCAATTTTTTTCCCTGAACAATTTGTAGCTGATATAACTTGAATACCAATCCCACCATAGCAATCATTAACACACCCCATACAGCTAACAGTCGTAATTTGGTGTTGGGGCTGTTTTCTGGTATTTTCGGAGCAATATTTCCTGGTGGGGGTTGTTTAGAGAACTTTCGTTCCCGTCTGAATACTAGGCTACGTAAATTTCCGAATTTTTTTTGACTTGATAGCTTCCGCATTGCCATAAATTATGTTTGATAATTAACAATAGACAATTACAGCAGATTTTATATCAATAAAGCCAGACACCAAGGCAGTTTTACTCCTGAATTTTGCTGTATATTAATTATTTTAATATCCCAGTGGAGATGGACGTTCTGGTTGTGTTTCTGGTTGGGAACTTGATGATGACGACCGAGAATAATTACTTAATTTAGGTGGTAAAAAAATTATCTTCTCAGAGCTTGGTGATACCAGTTGTGTGTCAGGTTTTTCTGCCTCTTGTGCCATCTTGCTCGTCAGTGTTGCATTAGCAGTATTTAACTGTCGTTCATGGCGTTGTAGATTTTTTAATTTGCGGTAAGACTGACTCCAAAGCTCTTGGGAATATACTGTCCAACCATAAACTATTAATGTGGCTACCACCAGTACAAATGCTAAAACTGACGAATAGCGATTGACTTTATAGAGACGTACCAACCATATAGGTATTGTTCCAGTATCACTAATGTCATGTAAACTTATACTTGATTGCTCTTGGGTATGAGCAATGGATTTTTGATATCGTTCGGGGATTACTGTATTATTTCTGTCAAATATGGGAAATTTGATCCAAGTATTCTTAGTCCGGGAGGATTTGGGAATTGTCCCTTCCCTCGCAAGTTGGGAGGAAGTTTGTCTTTTTTTATCTAGACTCCGAGAGCGTCTTCTATTTAACAAAGAAGAGTTGCGCCAGAACCAAGTATTTTTTGCCAAAACTGCTGATTTACGTTCAAGAACCATAATTTTTCTGATGGTAAATACTGTATTATCAGTGATGATGATATCTTGCCTAAAGTTACATTTTTAGATCAAGTTGGAGCTATTCTAACCTTGAGGAAGGCAAAAATGACGATTAATTCGTATTACATATAACCTACAAAAGTATTACAAAAGAGAATGAGTCAAAATATGTCATAAAAAGACCGTTAAAAAAAATCAATAAATAAGGTATCTTATTCAACAGGCGAAATATTTTATGCCCACAATTGGTGAAAGAGGAGTTATGAAGACAAAAGTTTTTGGTTTGGCTCTCATGTTAAGTCTGGCTACTATGCTTGGAGCTTGTGAAGGTGGTGGTGGTGGATCAACCGCTACTCCTAGCTCTCCAGCAGCAACAACAGGTGGTGAACCAGCAGATACTGGTGCTACCCCTACAACGACAACATCTCCTGCTGCGACAACATCCCCCGCAGCGACAACATCTCCTGCTGCAACAACATCTCCTACTGCGACTCCCAAAAAACCTTAGTATAGGATTTTGAGTCTTAACTCCTGGGCTGGATTTAATTCTTGCCCAGTGTCAGTTCTTCTTGTTGGTTTTACAGTAATCAAAATAATGTCCATGTATGTTGCTACTGCAATTCAGTACATCCCATTATTGTCGCAAAGCTCGGTTAGCCTTGGGTTATAAGGGAATTAGTTATCAAACTGAAGATCTCACCCCTGGACTACATATCTTGAAGGTAAAGTCGTTAACTGGGTTAACGACACTACCTGTTCTATTACCCCAAATTATAGGACAACCTCAAGCGATCGCTGACTCTACGGAAATTTGCAAATTTTTAGAAAGTTATCAATCTGACCCTCCTCTATTCTTACCCGATTTAGCAAAGCAAAGTCAAGCTGCGATGTTAGAAGATTGGTTAGATGAAAGCATAGGTACAGCTACTAGGTTTGTATATTATCAATTTCGCGCTGGTGAGGGTAAATCAGTTGACCCATCACTATTTAGCCAAATGGTGATTAAAATAGTTAGACAACAATACGGTATTAATGATACTACTGTTGCATTAGCTCAGAAAAGACTCGCCCATGCTTTGTCAGTATTATCTATGTATTGGCAAAATAGCGATTATTTAGTGGGTGGCCGTTTGAGTATAGCTGATATCGCCGCCGCAGCTTTGTTGAGTCCTTTAGCACTAATTCCTGATTATCGTCAGCAATATCCACAGATTTTTGCACGCATTATCAATATCCACCAATTATGCTGTGAACCATTACCACCGGGACTTTAGAAATTAAAGCAGGGGAAGTTTGATAGATGAAACCCATACTTCTTTTTATTCTCAGTGTGACTACTAGTATTTTAGTCGTTTTAGTGCCTCATGGTGGTCAAACAGTGATAGCATTACCACCACAAGAAGATATACCAGAGGAGATATTGCGGACAGAGATTATTTTAGCAGCGCGATCGCCTATTGATGGTAAAGTAGTTACGCCGGCCGAATATACCCAATTACAAGCACAAATGGAAATTAGTCCGCCACCAAGGTTAAATGCTACCATCCGCGATCAATTTTTTTTGTTACAAATACGGAAGGTATTATTACAAATTTTCCCATTTTTAAATATTTAGTGAAGAAAAGGGATAAATAATAAGTAATAGTTATGATCAACAGTCAATAATCAATGACTAATGACCAATGACTAAAGATGCGAGAATATAAAGAGATAAAAAGTAGATTTAGCTAATCATCGTATATCACATAGGTAGCTTCATGTCCATAACCACGGTCGCCGCTGAACAGGTTAATCGCATTGTTCACAATCAACATCATGATCCGTTTGAAATTCTGGGTTCTCATCTCATCAAGCAAAATGGTAAAACTGTTTGGGCAGTGCGAGCTTACCTACCAAATGCCAGTGCTGTGTGGGTGGTAATTCCAGAAGAGCGGAAAGAATACCCAATGGACACAGTGCATGATCCCCACTTTTTTGAGTGTACCATTGAAACCGCAGAACTGAAAAATTATCAGTTACGGATTAAAGAAGGGGAACATGAGCGGGTTATCAATGATCCTTATGCCTTCCGTTCTGCCCATTTAACAGAATTTGATCTGCATTTATTTAGCGAAGGCAATCATCACCGCATTTATGAGAAATTGGGAGCGCATACTACAGAAGTAGATGGGATTAAAGGCGTTTATTTTGCGGTTTGGGCACCAAATGCCCGCAACGTCTCTGTATTAGGAGATTTTAACCTGTGGGATGGACGCAAACACCAAATGCGGAAGGGACACACAGGGATTTGGGAATTATTCATTCCCGAAATCGGTGTAGGAGAACATTACAAATACGAAATCAAAAATTTTGAAGGACACATTTACGAAAAATCTGATCCTTACGGTTTTCAGCAAGAACCACGTCCGAAAACAGCATCTATTGTTACAGACTTAAATTCCTACACCTGGAATGACGAAGACTGGATAGAAAAGCGCCGACATACTGACCCCCTCAGTCAACCTGTTTCCGTGTACGAAGTCCATTTAGGGTCTTGGTTACACGCTGCTAGTGCTGAACCAGCCAAATTACCCAATGGGGAAAATGAAACTGTAGTTGTGGTTTCCGAACTAAAAACCGGCGCACGGTTTCTCACTTATCGGGAATTAGCAGCTAAACTCATTCCCTACGTCAAGGAATTAGGATATACCCACCTGGAACTTCTACCGATTGCAGAACACCCCTTTGATGGTTCTTGGGGTTATCAAGTAACTGGTTACTTTGCGCCTACATCCCGCTTTGGTACTCCCGAAGACTTTATGTATTTTGTGGATGAATGTCATAAAAATGGCATTGGTGTAATTGTAGACTGGGTTCCCGGTCACTTCCCTAAAGATGGTCACGGTTTAGCCTTCTTTGATGGTAGTCACTTGTATGAACACGCTGATTCCCGCAAAGGTGAACATAAGGAATGGGGAACTTTAGTATTTAACTACAATCGTCATGAAGTCCGTAATTTCTTGGTTGCCAATGCCCTATTCTGGTTTGATAAATACCACATTGACGGCATTCGTGTTGACGCTGTTGCTTCCATGATCTACCTTGATTATTGCCGGAAAGCAGGGGAATGGTTGCCCAATGAATACGGTGGTAGAGAAAATTTAGAAGCTGCGGATTTTTTACGTCAGGTTAATCACCTGCTGTTTAGTTATTATCCCGGTGTACTGTCCATTGCGGAAGAATCCACATCTTGGCCAATGGTATCTTGGCCTACCTATACAGGGGGATTGGGTTTTAATTTAAAGTGGAATATGGGCTGGATGCACGATATGCTGGATTACTTCAGTATGGACCCGTGGTTTCGTCAGTTCCATCAAAACAATATTACCTTTAGTATGTGGTATAACCACAGCGAAAATTTCATGTTAGCTCTGTCCCACGATGAAATCGTCCATGGCAAGAGTAATATGATCGGTAAAATGCCGGGTGATCAATGGCAAAAGTTAGCTAATATCCGTTGTTTATTTACTTATATGTTTGCTCACCCTGGTAAGAAAACCATGTTTATGAGCATGGAATTTGCACAATGGAGTGAGTGGAATGTTTGGGCAGATTTGGAGTGGCATTTATTACAGTATGAACCACACCGACAGTTAAAAGATTTTTTCCAGTCTCTTAACTATTTTTACCGTTCTGAACCTGCTTTATACAGTCAAGATTTTGACCAACCAGGGTTCGAGTGGATTGACTGTACTGATAACAGCCATAGTGTAGTTTCTTTTATCCGTCGTGACAAAAATTCCAGTGATTTTATCATTGTGGTTTGTAACTTTACTCCTCAACCCCATTCCCACTATCGCATAGGTGTTCCAGAACAGGGTTTTTATACCGAGTTGTTCAATAGTGATGCCCGTCAGTATGGCGGTAGTAATATGGGTAACTTAGGTGGTAAGTGGACTGATAATTGGTCTTTGCATAATCGTCCTTATTCCTTAGATTTGTGTTTACCTCCCTTGGGTGTGTTGATGCTCAAGTTGGATAAACAGAAGTCAGCACAAGTGATAGGCTAGTTGTTTAGGGTGGGCATTGCTCACCCTATGTGTTTCTTAGCGGTTATATTAATACTTTATCTAATTTAAAAGTAGAATAGTTGTAATCATCATTTATACTTTCTCCCCATTTACAAATGAACACAAATAAATTATTTTTAATATCTATTGCGACAATAATAGCAGCTTTCATATCAGGGTCAGAGGGTGTCATAGCTAATTCAAAAGCAAAACAGTCTGTTAACTGTCCTGGTAAAAATCCTCAATTTAGTATCGAGTTTTTTCAGACTAATAATCATGGAGAAAGATATAAAAAAGGGATTAATCATGTAATTATTTTTAATCCTCAATCTCCCAAGTTAGATTTTAAAGTCAATGTCGGTTTAGATCATCAGATTTATGCTAAGGATTCTAGGGGAAGATTTCGCAGAGAATATGTACCAAAACAGTTTCGAGAAATTATCACTGATAGTAATTCTAAATTAAATGGTAAATCACCAATTGCAGCCATTAATGCTGACTATATAGATCCAAAAAATCAACCTCAAGGTTTAAATATTTCTCGCGGTGTTGAATATTCAGGAGTATTTAAAAATAGACGTTCTTCCTTTGGAATATCATCAGGAAATCCTCAACAGCGTCAAGCCACTATGGGAACTGGAAGAAGAGGAACAAATATTCTCAATTACAATATAGTGGGGGGGAATGGGAGATTTTATAATCAAGGAAAATTCAAAGATATTTGTCAAGCTTTAGGAAAATTTGCTTGTCAAGGTGCTACTAATCGTTCTTTAGTTGCTATTACCAGTAAAGGTTTTGTAATTTTCTTGGTAAATGATGTGAAAGCTAATTCAATTATTGAAGTTTCTGCTAACAATCAAGAATTACTACCCCATCAATTTGATAATGTTTTAACAGGAATTGCTAGAAATAACTGTTTAGGGACAATTCAGGAAGGAATGTTATTTGATGGGGGAATGTCTCCAGGATTGTTTTATAATAATAAAATCTATGTCGAGAATTTAGGTCCTATTGGTTCGGTATTTTTAATTTATCAAAAGTAATCAAATAACAGATTTATTTACTATGTTATCAGTCAAAGATGCAGAAACGATTATTTTCAATCATGTTCAACCCTTAAATCAAGAACATGATCTTGAAATTGTGGATTTATTGACAGCATTTCACCGAATTTTAGCAACTTCTGTAATTAGTTCTTTAGATTTTCCTCATTGGGATAATTCCGCAATGGATGGTTTTGCTGTACGTTATGAAGATGTACAAAATTCCACTTCTGAAAATCCGACAATTTTAGAAGTTGTCGAAGAGATTCCCGCAGGATATCAACCCCAGATTACTATTAAACCAGGACAAGCAGCAAGGATTTTCACTGGTGCAATCATACCAAAAGGTGCAGATACTATAGTTATGCAGGAAAAAACTAATTTACAGAAGAATCAAGTTTTTATCTTTGCTAAACCTCAACCCCAAGAATTTGTCAGAAAACAAGGAGACTTTTATCAAGCAGGAACAGAACTTTTACCAGCGGGAATTACCCTCAATGCAGCAGAAATTGCGATTTTAGCCGCAGCACAATTCCCAAAAATCAGTGTTTTCCGTCGTCCGCGAGTGGCAATTTTTTCCAGTGGTGACGAATTAGTAACACCAGAACAAACTCTAAAACCCGGACAAATAGTAGATTCTAATCAATATGCTTTAGCAGCTTTAGTACGCAATTTGGGTGCAGAAGTGTTAACATTAGGAATTATTAAGGATAATCCTAGCGCGTTAACAGAGACTATAAATTATGCAATTAATAATAGTGATATAGTTATTTCTTCTGGTGGAGTGTCCGTAGGTGATTATGATTATATTGATAATATATTAGCATCTTTGGGGGCAGAAATTCATTTTCGTGCCGTGCAAATGCGTCCAGGAAAACCTTTAACATTTGCTACATTTCCTAATTCTCTTTATTTTGGTTTACCAGGAAATCCCGTTTCGGCTTTAGTGACATTTTGGAGATTTGTAGAACCGACAATTAAAAAACTTTCAGGAATTAAGACAGGTTGGGAAAGTAAATTTATCAAAGTGAAATCTCATTGCGAATTAAAATCTAACGGAAAAATGGAAACTTATATTTGGGGTAATTTAAAATTAAATCATGGTATTTATGAATTTCAGCAAACCAGTGGTAATTTAAATTCAGGGAACTTAATTAACCTATCCCAAACAAATGCTTTAGCTATTTTACCAGTCGGAAAAACCCTAATTTTACCAGGAGAAGAAACCCTAGTTTTGCAAATAGGATAAAAGACAATTAACTCTCTGCAACTCTGCGCCTCTGCGTGCAAAAATAGATTACTTTCATAATAGGACTTACGCGCAGGTCACTGAAAAACGAACCACAGAGGCACAGAGTTCACAGAGAAATGAGGTTTTGAGAGATATTTTGCGTAAGTCCTGCATAAGTCTAGCTATATTTTGTTGGGTTTCACTTCGTTCTACCCAACCTACAATTATCTTAGGTGTTAGTAAATTGTCTTTTATCAAGCAGAGGAGAATCTATATCTAAAAGCCAATTTTCATCAACAAATTCCAGATTTTCATTATAGATAAGAACTAACTCACCTATATTTTGAATAGTTGGATATCCGAATGGGTAAGATTTATCATCAGGGAAATATGCAGCATAGATAGCAGCAGCAGCAGGATTAATACAATCAGTACCAATAAGAGAAAATTTGAGTTTTAGAAACCGATTATCTTGCGTAACACCCACAAAACTGCTGACTAATTCTGCTTCTATGGTGTGAGGTAATCTAATTGAGTCATAATATTCATCCTGTTCATCCCAATAACCATTGATTGTATAACAGCATTGTTCAAGATGTTTTTGAACAAGAGAATTAGTATCTAAATTTTCTAATATCTCAGTTAAATCTTGCCAGATTTTGTGATTTTTCAATTGAAGTGTAGTCATAATTTATTCTGGATTAATGTTGTGTTACAAAACCAGGAAAATGTAATATACCATTAACATATTTTGCGTGAAACCGTCTATCACCACCGCTACCTAACACTTTAGACTTTAAATTATATCCTTTTTCTTGAGAATCAACAAGCCCAATACCAGACTGTGGGTGTACTAACCCTTTCGCAATTGCTTTTAAATGCTTTCCTTTACTGTCATATCTTATACCTAATTTTATTTGTTTGTCGCTAAATGAAACTTGCAAATCATAAGTCGAAGAATATACAACGTCAGGTTGAATATCTTGCCAATTATTGGGTAATGGTAAAACTTCCATGATATCTACTAATGATGCCTTTATGGCATCCAATAATAAATTAAACAATCGTATCATGCAAGTTTATATAAAAATAGTATGAGATAAAAAAAAGGTAATTCCAGAAAAACCAGAATTACCCTTTTCAAAAGTTTAGGAAAAATTACGCAAAAGCAGCCATTTTCACATCGTTATTACCAAGAATTGCTTGTAATTCCTCAGCGTCTACGGTTTCTTTTTCAATCAGCATTTGAGCAATTTCATCTAACACCTTGCGGTTATCGAGTAAAACTTCTTTAGCTCGACTGTAAGCAGTATCAACCAACTTCCGCACTTCTTCATCAATAGCAGCAGCAGTTTCTTCCGAGAAATCACGCTCAGACATAATATCTCGACCCAGGAACATATTTCCTTGTTGACGACCAAGGGCTACTGGACCCAAGCGATCGCTCATGCCAAAGCGAGTTATCATTTGTTTAGCTACTCTAGCAACCTGCTGTAAATCATTAGAAGCACCTGTCGTCACTTCCTCCTCACCAAAAATAATTTCTTCAGCGAGACGACCACCTAAAGCCACGGCCATTTGATTTTCCAGATACGCACGGCTATATAAACCAGTGTCCATGCGGTCTTCACTAGGAGTAAACCAAGTCAAACCACCAGCACGACCGCGAGGGATAATGCTAATCTTTTGTACAGGGTCATAGTCAGGCATTAAAGCACCGACTAAAGCGTGACCTGCTTCATGGTATGCTACCAAAGTTTTGCGCTTTTCGCTCATTACCCGGTCTTTCTTTTCAGGACCTGCTAATACGCGGTCAATAGCATCATTAATTTCATCCATCGAAATCTCAGTTAAATTCCGACGTGCGGCTAAAATTGCGGCTTCATTGAGTAAATTAGATAAATCAGCACCGGTAAAACCAGGAGTCCGACGGGCGATTTTATCCAAGTCTACATCTTTAGATAAAGTTTTACCACGGGCATGAACTCTCAATATTTCGCTTCTTCCTGCGTAGTCAGGACGGTCTACGACAACTTGACGGTCAAAACGACCGGGACGTAATAAAGCCGCGTCTAATACATCAGGACGGTTAGTAGCAGCAATAATAATAATGCCAGTGTTACCTTCAAAACCATCCATTTCCGTCAACAACTGGTTGAGGGTTTGTTCCCGTTCGTCATTACCACCACCTAAACCAGCGCCCCGTTGACGACCTACCGCGTCAATTTCATCAATAAAGACGATACAAGGAGCATTAGTTTTCGCTTGTTCAAATAAATCACGGACACGGGAAGCACCCACACCCACAAACATTTCTACAAATTCCGAACCGGAAATTGAGAAGAAAGGAACACCAGCTTCTCCAGCTACAGCCCGCGCGAGGAGGGTTTTACCAGTACCAGGAGGTCCAACTAAAAGTACACCTTTAGGAATTTTCGCACCAATGGCGGTAAAGCGATCAGCATTCTTTAAAAAGTCTACAACTTCGTTTAGTTCTAATTTGGCTTGGTCAATACCCGCTACGTCTCCAAAGGTAACTTGGGTTTGGGGTTCCATTTGCACTCTGGCTTTAGATTTACCAAAGTTCATGGCTTGACTACCAGGACCGCCTTGAGCGCGACGGAGGAGGAAAAATAGACCAACTAGCAGCAACACAGGGAAGAATAGGCTGCTGAGAGCCTTAAACCAAAATCCCTCGTCTGCTTGAGGTAGTACAGAAATATCAACACCTTTAGCTGTGAGGGTATTGATTAAATCAGGGTCATTAACTAAAGTAACGATCTTTTTCTTTTCGTCATATTTGGGTGTTACCAGTGCTGTAGAGCGGTCAGAACTCAAACTAACTCTCTCAACCCTACCCCGTTCAACTTCTTGGATAAACTGACTGTAGCGCCATGTCTCTCTGTTTTGAGGTTGTTTGTCAAAAAATGCTGTTCCTAGCGCAATGACAACTATAAAAAGGAGCGCGTACAGCCCCGTATTTCTCCATTTTTTATTATTCACCGATGTTGTTTCTCCTGTACTTGTTTGCTGCTTATACGTAGCTTCTCTAAGGAAGAGGACATTATGATAATTATGTTAACTTATCTTAAGATATCTTAAAATAGTCCTTTTGTCATGCTACATATAATCTTTTATCCTCCACAAGTCTAAAATGTCAGAATGGTGGGACTTCTATTGTAATCATTCTCCACCGGACAAAGAAAGGCCAATCACCACTGACCACTAACCCATCAATCTTTTTCTGGTAATCTAATACTGTTTGTACCGTCTGGTTTAGTGACCACTTCCCCCCCCAAGGCTTCAATTTCCCGAATTGCTCGTTTACGAGTTTTTTCATCTAGTTTATTATTTAAAACCATTGCCCATGTAGCAACTCGCGCTGATTTACTATCAGGGTTTTTACTTAAAAACTCCGCTGTTTTTTGAGAAATAGATGCTATTCGTTTACTTTCTGCATCCGTATAAGTACCTGCCCATTCTGCGGCTTTCAGAAAAGATATTTGTGCTGCTTGAGCATCACCTAAAAATAATAACTCATCTGTACCCTTATAACGCCAGATAAAATAGGATTTTTGTGGTAATTGTGGAGATAGGGATTTTAATCCTTGTGCCATTAAAGCTATAGATTTTTCTGGCATTCCAGCGTATAAAGAGGTACTTACAGAAAGCCCTAGATAAGCTTCCAGGAAACGTGGATCATTTTCCAGAATAACCTGAAAATATTCTGGGCTGAGACTATACCCGGTTTTATCCCTGGCCTCATTATCGCCAAAGAATTGCAAAAAATCAATATATACCCAATCTGCAATTAGGTTTTTATAACTAAAACTGGGTAAATTCTGGAGTAATTTCAAACGGAGACTCTCTTTTTTGAGGTCTTTTTCCAGGGTTTCTACAGAGAGAGATTGTTTATTGATTAATAATTTTTGCATTCTTGGGATTTGCATTAAGCCAATACTGACAACACACAAACAAGCGACTAAGGGTGTGGTAATAGCTTCACGAGACAAAAACATAGTTTCAGTAATTAAAAGTTATAGTTATTTAACTTAAATAATACTAAATGATACATTTAAAATGCAAAGATGGATCAAAAGGATTTTATTTCCATAAGCGGTAAGCTTTTCTCCCATTCTGTCTAACCTGCTTGTCAAAAGACTGATATTCATCCCAAACAGAAAGAAGGGTTGGAGACTTTATAACTTGTCATAGTCCATTGGTTTGGCCAGTCCTTCCGCAATTTCTCTTTTAGCACGTTGAGCAGATGCAATCAATTTTTCTTGAGTTTTCTTAAATGAATTATCCCATTTAAGTTCATCTTGCAAATCTGTCAAATACCCTCTCAGATGTTCTGCAACTTTATCTTGTATATCTTCAGATAAAGATTGCATCATTTTAATTACAGTGGTAATTGCTGGAGATGACATAATCTAATTTTCTTTTAAACCTTACCAGTCTATTTTACTAAAAATCAACTTAACTACATCCCTCAACATATTCCACTTCTAGTAGTTTACCTGCTCTATACCTAGTTACACGCTGACCATTCCTTTTGTATATTTATGAGGTGTAACTTTAATTTGTCCTGGGTAAAGTGATTTAATTCGCGCTTCTGTATCACCAATTTTTGCACGAGAAACAGTAGTTATTTTGGGATTATCTATATCTATTCTGGCAATAACATCGCTGGTAACATATTGAAGATGACTCTTAAATAACTAGATAACCAAGGCAGGTTTTTCTTTTAATAGGAATTGAGAAGTGATAAGTATAACTTTTCACTTCCCATAAGACTACTCCTTACACTTATGGCAATTAGAACAGATAATCAATAAGTGCAACCTCTAGCTAAAGATGCAGATTTGTTGACAATGGCAATAAAATTGGTGTAATTTATTGCCATATATCAAATATTATTATTTACCTCGCAATATTTCTTCAAGTTCTGTTAGCTTCACAGGTCCAGAAAAATTCTGACTGGTAATAATAAAAGAAGGTGTTCCCCCCAGTCCTAATTTTTGTGCTAATAACAGGTCATTTTGGATAGGTTTAATGGCTAATTTGCGGTCAGTAGCAAATTTTGTGAGATTTAATTTTAGCTTTTTAGCTGTATCTAAATATAAGGTCTCACCCAATTGTTTTTGATTTGTAAATAAGGCATCATGATATTCCCAGAACTTACCTTGTTGAAATGCTGCCCAAGCTGCTGTAGCTGCTGGTAATGCTTGTTCATGAATTTGATAAAGGGGAAAATGTTTATAAACTAATGTGAATTTCTTAGGATATTTTGCTAATAAATCCTTTAGCTTTTTATGTGCTTCTGCACAATAAGGACATTCAAAATCAGAGAATTCTATCAATACAGTTTTTGATTGATTCGCACCAATTGTAGGAGAATCACCAATTATGGTTTTGGGATTTGTTTGCAAATTATTGATAAATTCTTGTCGTGATTGTTGTAGTTGCTGTTGTTGCTGCTGCTGATACGCTTCCACAGATTCAATAATGATTTCTGGGTTTTTGCGAATAATCTCTAGAACTTGTTGTTCTAGTTGGGGATCTATTTTAGTATCAGCTTGAACGGGGAGTGACCAGCTTAAAATTAAGCAGATAAAGCTGAAAATTACTAAATTTCGGAAATGAGTAAAAATTTTGAACATTTGTCAATACTATAAAATTAGCAATGTAATTTTATCAACTAACGGAGAAAACGGCAATTATCCCAATTTTAGGGAATTATGCCTTTTATGAAAATTTATATTTAAAACATATTTTAAAATTAAAACTGGGGTAAATACAAAAATAAATCATGAACAGTAGAATTTTGGCTGTATCTGTATTTTTATTTACAGTTAGCCTAGTCAGTACAGTTGAAGCTGCAAATTATGAAGATATGAGACAGTTATTAGCAAGTAAAGAATGTCCAAGATGTCTTCTCACCAATGCTGGTTTAGTCATGGCTGACTTAGCCGGAGCAAATTTAAGCGGTGCTAATCTTGCTGGTGCGAACCTGAGTCGTGCTAACTTGAGTGGTGCGGATTTACGAGGAGCAAATTTAAGCGGAGCAAGTTTATTTGGTGTGAATTTAAGCGAAGCGAAACTCAGTGGTGCAAACTTAACTGGTGCTGATTTAAGAAACACCTTTTTAATGAATGCTGAGTTGAAAGGTGCTAATATAACAGGGACAAACTTTCAAGGTGCGGTAGGGATACCTTCGCAAATTGCAAAAGCAGAAGATTTTTACGCCTGGGGTTTAGCAGATGCAGAAAAAGGTAATCTTAAATCAGCTATTGATTATTTTAGTCAAGCGATCGCTCTCAAACCAGATTATGCTGGAGCATATTTAGCCCGTGGTGTCGCTAGTTATCAAGGTTTAGACAGAAAAAGGGCTTTAGAAGATGCCCAAAAAGCAGCAGAATTATTTGCAGAAGTCAAAAATCCTGAAGGACTGAAAACAGCGCAAGCTTTTATTTTAGAATTAAAAACGCCCTACACAGAAAAAGTCAATGTGGGTAAACCTAGTTTTATGGATTTTGTGGGGAGTTTAGGTTCAGTCTTATTACAGTTTCTACCCTTCTAATCTAAAATTCATTCAATCATCATTTTCTATCTGCGTTCATCTGCGTTCATCTGCGGTTAATTACCCTAGAAATCTGATTAAATTTAGTAGGATACTCACAACTAAACAATAATCCTAAATAAGGAAAAAAATAGATGCCAGACAATTTTAAGAGTAAAGCTATCACACAGGGGGTACAGCGATCGCCAAATCGAGCCATGTTGAGGGCTGTTGGTTTTCAAGACGGAGATTTTGACAAAGCCATTGTCGGTATTGCCAATGGATACAGTACCATTACCCCATGTAACATGGGGATTAATAAACTGGCACAAAGAGCAGAAACCGCTGTAAAAAATGCTGGGGCAATGCCGCAAATTTTCGGGACAATTACTATTAGTGATGGTATTTCCATGGGAACAGAAGGGATGAAATACTCCCTAGTATCACGGGAAGTTATCGCTGACTCCATTGAAACAGCCTGTACAGGGCAAAGTATGGATGGTGTATTGGCCATTGGTGGTTGTGATAAAAATATGCCAGGGGCAATGTTAGCCATGGCCAGAATGAATATTCCTGCCATCTTTGTTTACGGTGGCACCATCAAACCCGGACATTATGACGGTAAAGACTTAACTGTTGTTAGTTCCTTTGAAGCCGTTGGTCAGTACAGTGCGGGAAAAATTGACGAAAATGAACTGTTAGCTGTTGAACGTAGTGCCTGTCCCGGTGCAGGGTCTTGTGGAGGAATGTTTACAGCCAATACCATGTCTTCAGCATTTGAAGCAATGGGCATGAGTTTACCCTATTCCTCCACCATGGCCGCAGAAGACCCAGAAAAAGCCGACAGTACGGAGAAATCCGCCATTGTCCTGGTTGAAGCCATTCGCAAACAAATATTACCTCGGACAATCATCACCCGTAAATCTATTGAAAATGCCATATCTGTCATTATGGCGGTAGGTGGTTCTACTAATGCAGTTTTACATTTTCTGGCCATTGCCCGCGCTGCTGGTGTAGAATTAACAATAGACGACTTTGAAACCATTCGCGGCCGTGTTCCCGTTGTGTGTGATTTAAAACCTAGCGGTAGATATGTAGCCACAGATTTACACAAAGCCGGCGGTATTCCCCAAGTCATGAAAATGCTATTGGCACATGACTTACTCCATGGTGACTGTATGACGATTTCCGGGCAAACTGTCGCCGAAGTTTTAGCGGATATCCCCGCAGAACCACGGACAGACCAAGATGTAATTCTTTCCTGGAATAATCCCATGTATGCTCAAGGACACTTAGCTATCCTCAAGGGAAATTTGGCCACGGAAGGAGCAGTAGCCAAAATTACTGGAGTTAAAAAGCCTGTCATTACCGGACCGGCAAGAGTATTTGAGTCGGAAGAGTCCTGTTTAGATGCGATTTTAGCAGGGAAAATCAAAGCAGGGGATGTGATTATTATCCGTTACGAAGGACCAAAGGGCGGACCTGGTATGAGAGAAATGCTGGCCCCCACCTCTGCTATTATCGGTGCCGGTTTAGGAGACTCCGTAGGTTTAATTACTGACGGACGTTTTTCCGGTGGTACTTACGGTATGGTGGTCGGTCATGTTGCCCCAGAAGCAGCCGTAGGTGGTAATATAGCCTTAGTAGCAGAAGGTGATAGTGTTACTATTGATGCTAATGCTCGGTTGCTGCAACTTAATGTATCAGATCAAGAATTAGCGACTCGTCGTGCAAATTGGCAACCACTTCCACCCCGATATACTAAAGGGGTACTAGGAAAATATGCCAAACTGGTATCTTCTAGTAGTGTGGGTGCTGTGACAGATTTGAATTTATTTACTAGTTAGTAAGAACTGATTATATCACATCCCGGATTTATTGAATAAGTCCGGGATTTGTATTTTGTATTAGGATATTTTATATTTTTTATCTTGATTTGAGGACTAAGGTTTTGATAGGAATAAAAAACATCAATATACATGATTTATCTATTTGGGTGGAACAAGCAAAAACCCAAGCAGCACAAGGAAAAGTTATTGAACGCATTCCCCAATTAGCTATGGCTAATCCTGACTGGTTTGCTGTTAATATAATTTGTAAATCAGATGAAAATTACAGTTTAGGAAATACAGATTGTATATTTCCATTTATGAGTGCAATTAAACCGTTTTCTCTACTCTATTTATTGGAACAATTCACTGCAAAACGGATTTTACAATGGGTTGGTATTCAACCCTCGACCGCACCTTTCAATTCTTTAGCGCAATTAACAGCAGATAATGGACATCCTCGCAACTCAATGATCAATAGTGGTGCTATTACTCTCGCTGATAAGTTTCCAGGAAAAGATAGCAATGAATCTACACAATTTTTTTGTACATGGTTAAATAAGTTAGCAGGTACTAATCTATATATAGATTTAGATGTTCTTACTTCAGTTCGTGCTAATCGTTCTCTTATAAATATAGATATTACTAATTGTCTCTATGAAGCTGGAAATGTCAATAATATTAAATTTGCTCTTGACGTTTATGAACAAATATGCTGTATATCTGGAACAGTACAAGATTTAGCGAAACTGGGAAAAATACTAGCCTGTGAAAGCGGTTTGATCAATAATCAAAATCGTCAAGTTGTGAATGCAGTCATGTTAACTTGTGGTTTATATGAAGCTTCCGCAGAATATAGTATCAAAATTGGTTTACCCATGAAATCAGGTATTAGTGGTGGAATTGTAACTATAGTACCAAATCAGGGATCAATAGCCAGCTACAGTCCTGCTTTAGATCATGCTGGTAATTCTGTAGCTGGTTTAGCGCTAATGGAAACTTTATCTCAAAATTTACAATTGAGTATTTTTCATTAATTACTCTTTAAGTTGAGATTTGATATTTCCCATTGTTTGAGGAACTGAATCTGTATCTAGTTGATTTGGATTTGATTCTAGTGGTTCTTTTACCTCTGACTGTTGTTCTGTTTTTGGTGCTGGTGTTTCTGTAACGTCAGCAGGTTTAACTTCGGGAATTGACTGTTGTTCTGTTTTTGGTGCTGGTGTTTCTGTAACGTCAGCAGGTTTAACTCCGGGAATTGACTGTTGTTCTGTTTTTGGTGCTGGTGTTTCTGTAACGTCAGCAGGTTGAACTTCGGGAATTGATTGTTGTTCGGTTTTTGGTGCTGGTGTTTCTGTAATGTCAGCAGGTTGAACTTCGGGAATTGATTGTTGTTCGGTTTTTGGTGCTGGTGTTTCTGTAGAACTAGGTTGAGTAACTGGAGTTTTAACTGTATAATTCTGGTCTACAATGCCACGGACTTCATCTGCTGTCAATTCTCCTCTAACAATTTTTGAAAGAGTATCTTGACCATTAGGTTGATAGTCAATTAATCTGATAGTAGTGTTAAAGGCATTTTTTACAGGTTGTCCTTGATTATCGAGAAATTCTAGTTTTATCCAAGTTTTGCCAGGTTTAAAGCCTTTAAGATAAATTGGTTGCCAACGATCAAGAATAAAACTTTCACCATTAACTGTGCTACGAATACGCCAATTGCTCATCATATCATCAGGATTAGTTTCCGCGACACTGTGCAACGGTGCATTAGTTAAGTAGAAATCCAACATAATTGGTTCTGCACCATAATTACCATTAGGACGGCTGTAGGTAAGTAAAGGTAATTTAGTATCAGGATTATTTTCCTCAGTTTTCGTCAAAATATGAAATGTAGTTTGAGCATACGCACCTTCATTTTTAAAACTTTCATGCCACGGACGAGAAGCAAAAACGCGGAGAGTATGAGTACCTGGAGATAAATTTGGTAATACTACCGATTGATTTAGGTCGTAAACAGCTATATAAGGTTCGTTATCTAAAATTAGGTGCAAATGGGGTCCAAGTTGCCATTGAGGGTCTTTAAATATTGGTAAGTCCTTAACCTGCAAACGCACGTTAACGGTATTTTCCTGAAGAACTTCATCTATTTGGGGACTGAGAATACTAACTTGGGGTTGATAACCTTCTAGACTAGGACGCAATGCTTGAATAACATCTGGTGGTGCAGTTTCCGAAAACGTCCCCGAAATTTCTGAAGCTGGTGGTGCTTTAACTTGGGTCTGAATAGATGGTTCTTTGCTGCTTGCGGATTCAGCACAACCGCTTAAAATCACAACCAGAAATAATGCAACAATAGATTTAATAATTGAAGCTCTCTTTGACAGAACTTGCTGAAAAGATTTTTTGCACCTAGTGTTCATGTTTTGATCCTGTAATATTTTTTAACAATTAACGCAATCATTGTGACGCAAATTATGACTCATGGACTATGGAGTAAAAGCATAAATCTATGGCCAGAGTTATAAATTTACTGACTTTTTTCTGATTACAATGGCAAACAAGTAATTTTTTTGACTGAATTTCTGAACAAGAATTTGCTTTTAGACGGTCAAATTTGCTCAAAAGTCCTTGAATAGCAAGTTTTCAAGCCGCTTTAAGTATAAATCATTTAATTTGCAAATTGTTGTTATTTATAAATTAAATGAAGAATCTATTGACATTTAGACAATATATGAATTTGTAAAGTAGATGAGACCATAAATTTGGCTATTTTTAATTATTGTTAACAGGTGTATAACAATGTGCAAGTTCAGACTCTATAATTCAACAGAAACAACTTTTCTTTTCCACACGACAACCGCATCGCCAGACCAGAGCAATCTGAAAACAGCGACTGTGTTATTCTAGGTGGTATTCATGATTCCCCATTCCTTATAGAGAGGAGGTCGAATGACGATTAGTCCTCCGGAGCGAGAGGAAAAAAAGGCAAGAGTGATCGTTGACAATGACCCGGTTCCTACCTCATTTGAAAAATGGGCAAAGCCAGGGCATTTTGACAGATCCTTAAGCAAAGGACCAAAAACCACAACCTGGATTTGGGACCTCCACGCCCTCGCCCATGATTTTGATACACATACAAGCGATTTAGAAGACATCTCCCGCAAGATATTCGCCGCTCACTTCGGCCATTTGGCTGTAGTAGCAATCTGGTTGAGCGGAATGTTATTCCATGGCGCTAAGTTCTCTAACTACGAAGCTTGGCTGGCTGATCCATTAGGAGTCAAGCCCAGCGCTCAGACAGTTTGGTCTATTGTTGGACAAGACATTTTAAACGGTGATATGGGCGGCGGTTTCCGCGGCATTCAAACCACCTCCGGCTTGTTCCAAGTATGGCGTGGCTGGGGTATCACTAGCTCCTACCAGCTATATGTAACTGCAATTGGCGGCTTGGTATTAGCAGGCTTGTTCTTATTTGCTGGCTGGTTTCATTACCACAAACGCGCTCCGAAACTGGAATGGTTCCAGAATGTGGAGTCAATGCTGAACCATCACTTATCAGTGTTGCTAGGCTGCGGTTCTTTGGGATGGGCTGGTCACTTAATCCATGTATCTGCACCAATCAACAAACTATTAGATGCAGGTGTAGCAGCTAAGGACATCCCTCTGCCTCATGAGTTGCTGTTTGATACAGCAAAAATGGCAGAACTTTACCCGGGTTTCGCTAGTGGTTTAACACCTTTCTTCACCTTAAATTGGGGAGCTTATGCTGATATCCTCACATTTAAGGGTGGTTTAAACCCAGTTACAGGCGGCTTGTGGATGACTGATATTTCTCATCACCACCTAGCGATCGCTGTACTGTTCATCGTGGCTGGTCATATGTACCGTACCAACTGGGGTATCGGTCATAGCATCAAAGATATTCTAGAAGCTCATAAAGGTCCTTTCACTGGCGAAGGTCACAAAGGTCTTTACGAAAACCTCACCACCTCTTGGCACGCTCAATTGGCTACTAACCTAGCTTTCTTGGGTTCATTGACAATCATCATCGCCCATCATATGTACGCGATGCCTCCCTATCCTTACTTGGCGACGGACTACGCAACACAATTGTGTATCTTCACTCACCATATTTGGATCGGTGGTTTCTTGATTGTTGGTGGTGCGGCTCACGCGGCCATCTTCATGGTGCGGGATTACGATCCTGTTGTTAACCAAAACAACGTATTAGATCGCGTGATTCGTCACCGTGACGCTATCATTTCTCACCTTAACTGGGTTTGTATTTTCTTAGGCTTCCACAGCTTTGGTTTGTACATTCACAATGACACCATGCGTGCTTTGGGTCGTCCCCAAGATATGTTCTCCGACAGCGCAATTCAATTACAGCCAGTATTTGCTCAGTGGGTGCAAAACCTGCACACATTAGCTCCTGGTAACACAGCACCTAACGCACTCCAAGTAGTTAGTCATGCTTTTGGTGGTGGAATTGTAGCTATCGGCGATAAGATCGCTATGATGCCCATTACATTGGGTACAGCGGACTTCATGGTTCACCACATCCACGCATTCACCATTCACGTTACTGTTCTTATCTTGCTTAAAGGTGTATTGTACGCCCGCAGTTCTCGTCTGATTCCAGACAAGGCTAACTTAGGCTTCCGATTCCCTTGCGATGGTCCAGGTCGTGGCGGTACTTGCCAAGTTTCCGGTTGGGATCATGTCTTCCTGGGACTGTTCTGGATGTATAACTCCCTATCAATTGTAATTTTCCACTTTAGCTGGAAGATGCAATCTGATGTTTGGGGAACAGTAGACGCAGATGGCACAGTAAACCACATTACTGGTGGCAACTTTGCAGAAAGCGCTATCACCATCAATGGTTGGTTACGTGACTTCCTGTGGGCGCAAGCTACACAAGTAATTAACTCCTACGGAACAGAATTGTCCGCTTACGGGCTAATGTTCTTAGGCGCTCACTTTGTTTGGGCGTTCAGCTTAATGTTCCTGTTCAGCGGTCGTGGCTACTGGCAAGAACTAATTGAGTCCATCGTTTGGGCGCACAATAAACTGAAAGTAGCCCCAACAATTCAGCCTCGCGCACTGAGCATCACTCAAGGTCGGGCTGTAGGTGTGGCTCACTACCTATTAGGAGGAATCGCCACCACTTGGGCATTCTTCCACGCACACATCCTTTCAGTAGGATAAAAATCAGTGGAATTTTGGGTTTTGGATTCTAAGATTTTAGATTCAATCCAAAATCCAAAATCTAGAATCTAAAATTTTGCTGACACTTGATGGCTAAAGGTCAGAGGACAGATCACACCTATGGCAACAAAATTTCCAAAATTTAGCCAGGATCTCGCACAGGACCCGACTACGCGTCGGATTTGGTATGCGATCGCTACAGGCAACGACTTTGAAAGCCACGATGGCATGACGGAAGAAAATCTTTACCAAAAGATTTTCGCTACGCACTTCGGTCACTTGGCAATCATCTTCCTGTGGGCATCCAGCCTCCTGTTCCACGTGGCCTGGCAAGGTAACTTTGAACAGTGGATTAAAGATCCCCTGCACGTCCGTCCCATTGCCCATGCAATTTGGGACCCTCACTTTGGTGAAGCAGCAATTGAAGCTTTCACCCAAGGCGGTGCAAGCAATCCCGTAAACATTGCTTACTCCGGTGTTTACCACTGGTGGTACACCATCGGGATGCGGACAAACACCGAACTATACACTGGTTCCGTTGGTTTGCTCCTGTTGGCAGCATTGTTCCTATTTGCTGGTTGGTTACATTTACAACCCAAGTTCCGTCCTAGCCTCTCTTGGTTCAAGAGCGCTGAACCCCGTCTGAACCACCACCTCGCTGGTTTGTTCGGTGTTAGCTCCTTAGCTTGGACTGGTCACTTGGTTCACGTTGCTATTCCTGAATCCCGTGGTATTCACGTGGGTTGGGATAACTTCCTGAATGTAGCTCCCCATCCAGCAGGTTTAACTCCTTTCTTCACAGGTAACTGGGGCGTTTACGCTCAAAACCCTGACACCGCTGGCCATTTATTTGGTACTTCCACCGGTGCTGGGACTGCGATTCTCACCTTCTTGGGCGGTTTCCACCCCCAAACAGAATCCTTGTGGTTGACTGACATGGCTCACCACCACTTGGCGATCGCAGTTTTGTTCATCATTGCTGGTCATATGTACCGGACTAACTTCGGAATTGGTCACAGCATTAAAGAAATGCTTAACTCCAAATCCGGTTTATTACCTGGTACAAAGAGCGAAGGTCCTTTCAACCTCCCTCACCAAGGTCTTTACGACACCATCAACAACTCCCTGCACTTCCAGTTGTCATTAGCTTTGGCATCTTTGGGAACTATTTGTTCCTTGGTAGCGCAGCATATGTACGCTCTGCCTCCTTATGCGTTCATCGCTAAGGACTACACAACACAAGCAGCGCTGTACACCCACCACCAGTACATCGCTGGTTTCTTGATGGTTGGTGCTTTTGCTCACGCAGCAATCTTCTGGGTTCGTGACTACGACCCCGAACAAAACAAAGGTAACGTTCTTGACCGGATGTTACAGCACAAAGAAGCGATCATTTCCCACCTTAGCTGGGTATCTCTCTTCTTAGGCTTCCACACCTTGGGCTTATACGTTCACAACGATGTAGTAGTTGCTTTCGGTACTCCTGAAAAGCAAATCTTGATTGAACCAGTATTTGCTCAATTCATCCAAGCTGCCCAAGGTAAAGCTTTGTATGGCTTGAATGTACTGTTGTCTAACCCCGACAGTATTGCTTACACCGCTTACCCCAATGCTGGTAACGTTTGGTTGTCTGGCTGGTTAGATGCCATCAACTCAGGCACAAATTCCTTGTTCCTGACCATTGGCCCTGGCGACTTCTTGGTTCACCACGCTTTCGCTTTGGCTATCCACACCACCACCTTGGTACTCGTTAAGGGTGCTTTGGATGCTCGTGGTTCTAAACTGATGCCCGATAAAAAGGACTTCGGTTATGCGTTCCCCTGCGACGGTCCAGGCCGTGGCGGTACTTGCGATATCTCCGCATGGGACTCTTTCTACCTGTCTATGTTCTGGATGTTGAATACCATTGGTTGGGTAACTTTCTACTGGCACTGGAAACATCTAGGGATTTGGCAAGGTAACGTTGCTCAGTTCAACGAAAACTCTACCTACCTCATGGGCTGGTTCCGTGATTACCTCTGGGCTAACTCTGCTCAGTTGATTAACGGTTACAACCCCTACGGCATGAATAACTTGTCTGTTTGGGCTTGGATGTTCCTTTTTGGACACCTCATCTGGGCTACTGGTTTCATGTTCCTCATCTCTTGGAGAGGTTACTGGCAAGAGTTAATTGAAACCTTGGTTTGGGCGCACGAACGTACTCCTTTAGCTAACTTGGTTCGCTGGAAGGACAAGCCCGTTGCTCTCTCCATTGTTCAAGCTCGTGTGGTTGGTTTAGCTCACTTCACTGTTGGCTACATCGTTACCTATGCAGCGTTCCTCATTGCTTCTACTGCTGGTAAGTTCGGTTGATCTTAACTACTGGTTGTAGGTAATTAAAAATCCCCTGCCTCAAGGTGGGGGATTTTTTTTAATGGGCGGGCAAGATGCCCACCCCACAAGACCACAAGAGGATTTTTTTAATGGGCGGGCAGGATGCCCACCCCACAAGAGGTGTAAACTATAAGAGATGTATATAAACTACAAAAAATAAAAAGAATGTAATTTTCTGTTTAGAGGATGGGAAATATAAAGATAGGGCAGGCAAGATGCCTATCCTACAATAAACCTAGAAAATATTTTTCTGTTATGGAAGAAGCAAGGTTAAAAATTTACCATAGGATGTTACCTCATTGGGAGTTAGATGGGGCAAGTTATTTTATTACTTTTAATACTTGGGAAAAGTTAGAACTTAACCCAGAAGCTAGGGAAATAGTTTTGAATAGTTGTTTATTTTTTAATAATCAAAGATATAAGATATTTGTCTTTGTGGTGATGATAGATCATGTACATTTACTGATGCAGCCTTTACTTAAATCAGAAAATGAGTATTGGTCTCTTAGTAGCATTATGAGTAGTATCAAAGGTTATAGTGCTAAACAGATTCCCAAGGTGATGAAACATATAGGAACTATTTGGCAAGATGAGCGATATGACAGAATTGTCAGAAATGAAGAAGAGTTTCAAGCATATTGGCAATATATCAGACAAAATCCTGTAGAAGCAGGACTGTCATCAACACCAGAAGATTACCCTTACTTGTGGCAAACCTCAGAATAACCTGAATTATTACATCCCCTCTCTTGTGGGGTGGGCATCTTGCCCGCCCTTGGCAACTAAACTCAGAATAACCTGAATTATTACATCCTCTCTCTTGTGGGGT
>NZ_KE384615.1:5699-22874 GCF_000426905.1 Dolichospermum circinale AWQC131C | reverse complement strand
GGCAACCAAGCTCAGAATAACCTCAATTATTACATCCCCTCTTGTGGGGCAGGGCATCTTGCCTGCCAAAGGTATATAAGATAAGATAATTAATGTATTAGAAAAATGTTTGTTTTTGTCATTGGATACTAAAAAAGTTTATGACTCAAAATACAAATAAAGCAAATGCTAGAATTAATCGAGAAAAAGCTGAAAGTATTCTCAAGAGATTTTTAAAAAATGAAGATTATAGCGTTTTAGCTGTTAATGGAAAATGGGGTATTGGAAAAACCCATCTAGTACAAAATTTTTTATATGAACATACAAAAAGCTATTATTACTATGTTTCTATCTTTGGTATTTCTTCAATTGAACAATTAAAAGCAAGGTTAATAGCTAATTATAAAAACGATCTAAAGTCTGATAGTCAATCTTCTCAAACAAAAACTGAATTAGTTTTTAATTTTATAAATAAATATATAAAAACTTTTTTTGAATGGTTGAATCGCATCTTTGGAAAAATTGAGAAAACACCAAAACTAGATATTTTGGGTGGACTATCAGGCTCAGTAATTTCTATTGCTGGTGATTTAGCACTTGAGATATTTTTTAATTCAATAGTTAGAGAAAATTCAATTATATGTATTGATGATCTTGAAAGAAAATCTAAAATACCTCTAGAAGAAATACTTGGATTTGTTGAGAATCTAGTGCAAGAACGTAAATGCAAAATTATCCTAATTTATAATGAAGATGAGCTAGAAGATAAAAAAGTATTAGACCGTTATCGAGAAAAAGTAATTGATAGAGAATTTACACTTAATCCAACAGTTGATGAAAACTTAGATTTCAGATTTAAGGATCATCATTATCTAGATTATCTAGAGATAATTAAAAAGGTTTTTAAAGAGACGGAAACAAATAATATTCGAGTTATACGCAAAACTGAATGGCTTATTAAGGAACTTATTCCCTTAATGGAGAATTGGGAGGATAGTTTACGTCATCAAGTTATAAAAAATTGTATTATTATTACTGCCGCAAAACTCGACACAGACTTTTGTAAACGCTGGTCTATTAATGGTATCCATCCTATTGATATTATATTATCATTATCGTACACTCCTCAACAATATTATGAAAAATCTCAAGGTGAAGATAGGGAAACTGCTGGAAAGAAATTTGAATTTCAGATGAAAATAATAAAAATGGGTTATAGCAATCTAGAAGAACTAGATGAATTAATCAGTCAGTTGGTTAATACTCCATTATCTGATTCCATTGAGTTGCAGTTTAGAGAAAAAGGTCATATTCTCAATGAAAGAGAAAAAAGCAATCAAATTATTAAAAAATTGAATGATCTTGCAAATAATCTTTACAAGTCTAAATACTATAACTCATTTGCAGATAATGAACAAGATATTATAGATGGAATTATTAGTTTTATTGACCAGAATTATCTTAATTTAAGTATTGCAAAATTTGAAGAAATTGCAAGATTTACATCAGTATTAGGAGGTGATATTTCTAAATATGAAAAACCTTTGTTAGAAAAAATATTAAAGGATATCTTAGAATCTAATTCTTATGAAAATTTAAGTGCCTTTAGAAATAAGCTGAGTAAATATCCTGATTTGGAAGAATCTTTTAACAAGAAAATTGATGAATATCACCAAACATTAGATATTACTACAGCAGTGAAAAATATAATGAATTCTGATCCCTCTTCAAGATCACTAACACTACAAAAAGATATTGAATTTTTAAGAAGTCTTACTGTTGATAAATACTGTCAATGGCTTCAAAAAGGGCATCCTGAATTAATTGATATGGTTAAATGGGTTATTGATTCCGATTATAACCCTGCACCCAAAAATTTAAAACAAGCTATTTGCATATTAGCTGAATGTACTAGAATTAATAAAATTAGGGCTAAGTATCTTTACAATATAGACATAGATAATACTTGTAATGGTGATAACACAAATTAATGGTTGAAAAATATATTCATTCAAGTTATATAATGGGGGCGGGCAAGATGCCCACCCCACAAGAGTTTTTGAAGATTTGGATTTGCATATTAAATACTAAGTAGCTTACTAAATGCTTATTATCAGGCTAATTACAAAACCATATATCCTAAAATTAAATTAGCTATAACAGCCGCAACATTGATGTTAAATTATAACATAACCGGTTAATTACTCCCTTCCAGGCACAAGATATTAACTAAAAAGTGTTAGTTGAAAATCCCCTTACTTTACCAAATACTAATATGTCCTTTGTTCCCTTACATATTCACAGTGATTACAGCTTGCTTGATGGTGCTAGTCAACTACCAGAATTGGTAGATCGAGCGATCGCATTAGGAATGAAAGCGATCGCCCTCACAGATCATGGTGTCATGTATGGGGCTGTGGAACTGATCAAAATCTGCCGCAGTAAGACGATTAAGCCAATCATTGGCAACGAAATGTATATCATTAATGGTGAAATTGACAAACAAGAACGTCGTCCTAAATATCATCAAGTCGTATTAGCAAAAAATACTCAAGGCTATAAAAATTTAGTTAAAATCACCACCATTTCTCACCTGCAAGGAGTACAAGGTAAAGGCATTTTTTCCCGTCCTTGTATTAATAAGGATTTACTCAAACAATATAAGGAGGGGTTAATAGTCACCAGTGCTTGTTTAGGAGGAGAAATTCCCCAAGCAATTCTCAGTAATCGGCCAGATATAGCCAGGAAAATTGCGAAATGGTATAAAGAAGTATTTGGTGAAGATTTTTATTTAGAAATTCAAGATCATGGTTCTCAAGAAGACCGAATTGTCAATGTAGAAATCGTCAAAATTGCCAGGGAATTAAACATTAAATTCATCGCCACAAATGACTCTCATTTTATCTCTTGTTTTGATGTAGAATCCCATGATGCCTTACTTTGTATTCAAACAGGTAAACTCATTAGCGAAGATAAAAGAATGCGGTACAGCGGCACAGAATACCTCAAATCATCAGAGGAAATGCACCAGCTATTCCGTGACCATTTAGCCGATGATATCATTGCCGAAGCGATCGCTACAACGGTCGAAATTGCTGATAAAGTTGAACCTTATCACATCATGGGTGATCCACAAATTCCCACACCCACAATCCCTTCAGGACATACAGCAGATACTTATGCAGAAGAGGTTGCATGGTTGGGACTTTTAGAAAGATTAAATCGCAAATCTCGCAACGAAGTAGATCCAGTCTATAAAGAAAGATTAGAATATGAATTAAAAATGATTCAGCAGATGGGATTTTCCACCTACTTTTTAGTAGTTTGGGACTATATTAAATTTGCACGAGACAATAATATTCCCGTTGGTCCAGGACGGGGTTCTGCGGCAGGTTCTTTAGTAGCTTATGCTATGAGAATTACGAATATTGACCCTGTACATCATGGTTTATTATTTGAAAGATTTCTCAATCCCGAACGTAAATCAATGCCGGATATTGACACAGATTTCTGCATTGATAAACGAGATCAGGTAATTGAATATGTCACTGAAAAATATGGAGTTGAGAGAGTAGCCCAAATTATTACTTTTAACCGTCTGACATCAAAAGCAGTATTAAAAGATGTCGCTAGAGTGTTAGATATTCCATACAATGAATCTGACAAAATGGCGAAAATGATTCCTGTAGTCCGGGGTAAACCTACAAAATTGAAAGTGATGATTTCCGATGAAACTCCCGAACCAGAATTTAAAGCCAAATATGATAATGATCCCACCGTACGGCGCTGGATTGATATGGCCATGCGCATTGAAGGGACTAACAAAACCTTCGGTGTTCATGCTGCTGGTGTGGTTATTTCCGCAGAACCATTAGATGAACTTGTTCCCCTCCAACGCAATAATGACGGTTCTGTAATTACTCAATATTTCATGGAAGATTTGGAATCTTTGGGATTATTAAAAATGGACTTTTTGGGCTTGCGTAACTTAACCCTAATTCAAAAAACCATTGATTTAATTGAACAAAGTCAAGGATATCGTATTGATCCCGATGAAATCACAAAACAGGAAAGAAAGGCACAAAAAATATTAGCTAAGGGTGAACATACCAGCTTACCAAAAGATGTGACTAAAGCTTATTCACTATTAGAAGCAGGTGATTTAGAAGGCATATTTCAATTGGAGTCTTCAGGAATGAAACAAATAGTGCGAGATTTGAAACCTTCTAATATTGAAGATATTTCTTCTATTCTCGCACTTTATCGTCCTGGACCATTAGATGCCGGATTAATTCCTAAATTTATTAATCGTAAACATAAACGAGAAGAAATTGAATATGATACTCAAATTTTAGAACCGATATTAAATGAAACCTATGGAATCATGGTTTATCAAGAGCAAATTATGAAAATTGCTCAAGACATGGCAGGTTATAGTTTAGGACAAGCTGATTTACTCCGTCGCGCTATGGGTAAAAAGAAAGTTGCAGAAATGGAAAAACAAAAGCAAAATTTTATTGATGGTTCTGCAAAAAATGGTGTAAAATCCCAAGTTGCTGAACATTTATTTGGGGATATGTTAAAATTTGCCGAATATTGTTTAAGTTATGATACAGAAATTTTAACTGTGGAATATGGTTTTTTAGAAATTGGGGAAATTGTGGAAAAACAAATTGAGTGTCGGGTTTATACAGTTGATAGCAATGGCATACTTTATACTCAACCTATTGCCCAATGGCATTATCGCGGACAGCAAGAAGTCTATGAATATTTATTAGAAAATGGGGCAATTATTCGCGCGACAAAAGACCATAATTTTATGACTGAAGCAGGGGAAATGTTACCCATTGATGATATTTTTACCCAAGGATTAGATCTATTACAATTGGCAGATTTATAGCAGAAGACAAGGAGCAGAAAAATATCTATTCCCTGTTCCCTGAATTGTTACGAGGGAATTTACAAATCAATCCAGTTAATCCCAAAACTCTTTTTGAAAACGAACCACAGAGTCACAGAGAACACAGAGAAAAGAGAATAATACAGCGGTTTCCGCTCTTATGAGGTACAAAGTTGAATCATGAAACTCTTGTAGTGCGGGCATACTTCGGCAAGCTCAGTACAAGTCTTGCCCGCTAGATATGTACCTCATAACACCGGGAAGTGCTGTAAGTTCTTAGTTGGATGGTATTGTATAAATTCCCAAAACTCTGACTAAAAAACCCCATCTATAATAAAGAAGATGTAGGGGTTGACATTTGCTTTTAAATTTGTTATGATGAAATTGATAAGGAAGAACTATCTTAGTATAAATTAATAGTATAAATTAGTTAATTTTGGCATAAAAAAATACCCACTCAGTTTTACTACTGGTGGGTATTAATTAAATCAGAGCCGCAGGGATGCGACCTTCGTAAAACTACTTACTTTCGGTAAAATCAGCATCAATGACATCATCACCAGAGGGAGCAGAACCACCACCGGGGGATTGAGCGCCAGCAGCACCAGCGTCACCACCAGCTTGTTGGTAAATATTACTACCAATAGCAAAGAGAGCTTGTTGCAGTTCTGGTGTTAATTTCTGGATTTGAGCATCATCTTCCTTGGCTATAGCGTCCCGAACTTCTTTAACTAAACCCTCAACCTTAGTCTTATCAGCAGCGGGGACTTTATCACCCAATTCTTGTAACTGTTTTTCTGCTTGATAAGCTAAAGTATCAGCTTGGTTTTTGCGTTCAATTTTTTCACGGCGCTCCTTATCAGAAGAAGCATTTTTCTCAGCTTCTCTGACCATGCGTTCTACATCATTCTTGTCAAGAGTAGAAGCACCTGTTATACTAATAGATTGTTCCTTACCAGTACCCTTATCCTTAGCAGCAACGTTGAGAATACCGTTAGCGTCAATATCAAAAGTAACTTCAATTTGGGGAACACCACGAGGAGCAGGAGGAATACCATCCAAACGGAAAGTACCTAAACTCTTGTTATCATTAGCAAATTCTCTCTCACCTTGGAGAACGTGAATTTCCACATTAGTTTGTCCGTCTACAGCAGTAGAGAACACTTCTGATTTTTTGGTGGGAATTGTAGTGTTACGAGGGATAATCTTAGTCATGACACCGCCCAAGGTTTCCACACCTAAAGACAATGGTGTTACATCTAACAATAAGATACCTGTAACATCACCTGCTAAAACCCCCGCTTGAATAGCAGCACCAACAGCCACTACCTCATCAGGGTTAACGCTTTGGTTAGGATCTTTACCTAGAACTCGCTTAACCACATCCTGAACAGCAGGAATCCGAGTAGAACCACCAACGAGGACAACTTCGTCAATATTGCTTTTATTTAATTTCGCGTCTCTGAGAGCATTTTCCACCGGAATGCGGCAACGGTCAATTAAATCAGAACAGAGTTCTTCAAAAGTGGCACGGGTGAGAGTTGTATCTAAATGCTTTGGTCCATCCTGGGTAGCGGTGATAAATGGTAGGTTAATTTCCGCTTGGGTAACGCTAGAAAGTTCAATTTTAGCTTTTTCTGCCGCTTCTGTTAAACGTTGTAAAGCTTGTTTGTCCTTACGGAGGTCAATACCTTCATCTTTTTTGAACTTTTCTGCCAAGAAATCAACGATTTTTTTATCGAAGTCGTCACCACCTAAGTGAGTATCACCAGAGGTTGATAATACCTCAAATACACCATCACCAACTTCCAGAACAGATACGTCAAAAGTACCACCACCCAAGTCAAATACTAGGATAGTTTCATTGCTCTTCTTATCAAAACCATAAGCTAGAGAAGCAGCAGTAGGTTCGTTGATAATCCGTAATACTTCAATACCAGCGATTTTACCAGCGTCCTTAGTGGCTTGACGTTGGGAGTCATTGAAATAAGCGGGAACGGTAATTACTGCTTGGGTAACAGTTTCCCCCAGGTACTTACTAGCATCTTCCACTAATTTGCGGAGAACCTTGGCGGATATTTCTTCAGGAGCAAATTGTTTACCAGCACCAGGAGAATCTACTTTAACGTTACCACCGCTACCAAGAACCTTATAGGAAACTTCTGTAGCTTCATTAGTGATTTCGTCATAACGACGACCAATAAAGCGTTTTACAGAATAAAAAGTATTTTCGGGGTTCATTACCGCTTGACGTTTAGCGATTTGACCAACTAAATTATCACCATTTTTAGCAAAGGCTACTACAGAGGGTGTTGTTCTAAAACCTTCCGCATTAGCGATAACTGTGGGTTTACCACCTTCCATTACTGCCACACAGGAGTTAGTCGTACCTAAATCAATTCCAACTACTTTTGCCATTTTGGTTTTTTACTCCGTATAAAATTACTAAATGAACTCAGAGAGAATATAAAATTGCATTAACTAACTGTCAATAACAAACCAATTCAAATTTCCCAACTTTGTACGCATAATGTATTGCTCCGAAGAGCCTCCCATTTCTGGGGTAATGTTAGCTTCTTGACATACTCACCGACCTGAAGGTGCGATGATTCTTAACACTTCACTGGAACACGCCACAAGTGGTCTTATCGTCCCTCCATGTCCGTTTAAAGTCTCCCAATGCCCTATGGCGACTATAACCAAATTTTTAACACAAAGCCGTCCTAAAAGCGATGCACTGAGCTTGCCGAAGTGGACGGGGCTTGTATTGCAGATTTTTGGTCAATGTTTTAAGAGCTTGCTTGAGCTTGCAACACTGTTTCTGTTACCTTGAAACTGTTTAATCACAAGCGACAGAGCAGGGAACTAGCTACGCATTCGCCCGGTGTCGTGACTCAAAAAACGTAGTCAGTGAAGACTTAGACTGGTCAGTACAGCTTGCTTGATTACTTTTGCAAGCTCAGTCCCCTTAGGGCTGGGTTACTGACATAAACTCAGTGGTAGCCATGCCACGAAGGGTGGTTTACCGAACCGTCAAGGGAACGGCGAATTTTAAATTATATATGTGTCTAGTGATCTCATGGATTAATGTGCGTTCACATTGACTAATGTATGAGAATTAATACTTTCAGGAATTGGGGTGAACCGTAACTTTATAGTCGTATTTGCCGTCAAGCCCTGTAGGGAGTTAAAAATTAAGAATTAAAGAGAGAAAATTATACCCCTCAATCTGTATTCAGGGGTGGTAATTGGTAATTTAATTAAGTAGGTTGGCGTGAAAAATTGTCGTTATGACAAGGGAACAGGGAACAGGGAACAGGGGACAGGGAATAGGTTTTGGGAAACTTTACTTTTGGTTACTTATGTCGGTTTTTTCCGTTCACCTAATTGCCTGATTTTATGAAGCAGGTATGGGAGGGCGTTCTCCCTTCTGAAACCTCAACCATGCCTGTTGTAAATCAGCAGGAGCAGGATTAGTGGCATCATAAATGACAATTACATTAGTTAAAGGTCCGCTGGGAGGAACTAAAATACTATTTTTAGTGGCTAAGGCTCTAGAACCCCCACCATCTAAATTCATGGCCTCGTAACAACCTATGGCTTCCATTGCCTCCGCTTCTTCCTGCAAGGAGAGAGCGATTTCAAAGTTCGCTAAAATAAGCTTTGTGCCGTCTTTGGTAAAACCAATGGCTGTCCGAGTGCTATTACCCAACACAGAGAGATCTTTAAAACCTTCAATTCTGGGCTTGAGCCAAATTTCCCCCTGTCGCAATAGTCTCGGTCCACCAGTTAGGGAAAACCAATGTTTATTCCATTCTGGTCTACCGTCTACTCTTGCTGTGACTATTTCCGGTTTGTTGCCAATTCCTAACCCCAGAGTAGTACCAAAGTTTTCCCAAGGACGGTATTTGAGAAATTTTCCCCCTGCTATCATGTTACCCATAACTGTTTTTTGGGGATTTTTGGCGGAAAATGTACCGTTGGCCACTACTGTAGCCCCATAACGCAGCACTAATTTATTAAATTCTTCATCACCACTGGTTTTTTGAATTGTGTTAGCAAAGCTGGCATTTTTGGCTAAACCCATTGTGATTAAGTTTTTTGGGTCTGTGAGGTCAACTATGGTCTGATAAAAAGGGATACCATTAATTTGACTTTTGTTGACCTGTACAGCTTGGACGTAACTGGGTAATGTGATTGTTAATCCCTGTGCTAAGGTTGCTCCACTCAGAAATAAAAAGGATCTACGGCTGATTTTATTAACTGGCATAATTGATTTTTATTAACTCTGATTTCTTCTTTCTTCTTTCTTCTGACTCCTGACTCCTATATTTTATGAATAATTGCTATATCATTTTTCACAAGCCCTATGGAGTCCTGAGCCAATTTACTCAAGAAAGTCCTCAACATATCACTCTCAAACAGTATATAGATGTTCCCGACGTTTATCCTGTGGGGCGTTTGGACTGGGATAGTGAAGGACTACTTTTGTTAACAAATGATGGACAGTTCCAGCATCGTCTCGCTCATCCCCGCTTTGGTCATCAACGTACCTATTGGGCGCAGGTGGAACGCATTCCTACCCTAGATGCCATTAATCAGTTAAAAACTGGAGTGAAAATTCAAGATTATTGCACCGCCCCTGCCCAAGTTAGGTTATTGTTAGAAGAACCATCGGTGACACAACGTACTCCCCCCATTAGATTTCGTAAAAGTGTTCCCACGGCTTGGCTGGAAATTACCCTCACTGAAGGCAAAAACCGCCAAGTTCGTCGTATGACGGCTGCTGTGGGTTTTCCAACTTTGCGATTGATTCGGGTGAGTATTGCTAATATTCAATTACATGATTTAGCACCAGGACAATGGCGAGAACTTACTCCCACAGAACTCACTAGGCTTAATTATGCACCGGAAAAGTAAATTAATCTATGGTAATACTCAATACCTTCGCTATTTTTTGATAGGTTGGGTTGATCGCATTAAAATCCAAGGGTTTGTGCCTATAGCACACTACGTTAACATACTTAAAACCAATCTAGGAATCAAGCTTTTGTGAATTTTGCCCTTAGGTAAAATACCAGTATTATCTCATATATTATCAATGTCAATTGATTCCTGAAACAGGAAAATCAAGGAACTTCTATGATGCTGATTTGCCCCCAGTGTACATTTCCCAACTCTGATCATAATAAATTCTGTCAAAATTGTGGCACTTCCTTAACTGATAAAATCCGCCTTGATGCTAATAACGATATTGTATCAGAGACAAATCGTTTTTACGATGGGAATATGCCGTTAAGAGATATTCAGTCTCAACAGGTGCAAACTCTGACACAATCAGAAACTACTTGTTCTCTGTTGTCTATGTCAGAAATATCCACGGATACGGTGGAAGTATTGTCTGGAGAAAATCCTGATTCTTCGCTGACTATCTTACAATTTGACAATCAAACGGAAGACAGAATTGTCAGTGATCAGATGACAAATATACCGCTATCCCCTCCGTTAGTTAGTTGGGAATATGCGGCCTATACTGATACTGGTCGTCAACGAAATCATAATGAAGACTATTTTGCTATTGATAGCAAAGTTCACAAACAAGAATTACCAGAAGGTGCTATTCTGACAAAGACGGGTTTGTATATTCTCTGTGATGGTATGGGTGGTCATGCGGGAGGTGAAGTGGCCAGTAAATTAGCTGTGAATACTATCCGTAAATACTTCCAAGAAACCTGGACTAGCGCGGAATTACCTAACCAGGAAAGTATTAAAGAGGCGGTTTATTTAGCTAACCAAGCCATTTATGACCTGAATCAACAACAAGCCCGTTCGGGAATGGGGCGCATGGGTACTACTTTGGTAATGTTGTTACTTCAGGATCATCAAGCAGCGATCGCTCATGTGGGAGATAGTCGTATTTATTACCTAACTCATAGGGAAGGATTAGTACAATTAACTATAGATCATGAAGTCGCTCAACGGGAAATTTCCAGGGGTGTAGAACCAACTATAGCTTATGGCCGTGCCGATGCTTACCAACTCACTCAGGCTCTTGGTCCGCGTGATCAAGATTACCTCTATCCCGATGTATCTTTTCTGGATATTCATGAAGATATGCTTCTGCTGTTGGTATCAGATGGTTTATCAGATAATGAATGCTTAGAAAATCACTGGCAAACTCATCTTCAACCTTTATTGAGTTATGATAGTGACTTAGAAATGGGTATTCAGGATTTAATTGAGTTGGGCAATGAATATAATGGTCATGATAACATTACGGCTATACTTGTACGAGTAATAGTCTCTCCATCTCAACCCGCTTTGTCATCAATTTAGTTTTTTGTTCTGAGGTTTTAGGTTGTATTGTGATTACTTTAACTCTATTGGAAAAAATCACAAAAACACCGCTCCAGCAGTGGCACTTTGAGGATTCTACTGTCGTTCGTATTGGTCGAGCGGTAGATAATCACATTGTCTTGAGTGATAGTTCTGTTTCTAGGTATCATTTAGAACTAAGATTGATTACTAATCCTAAAGGTGACAATTGGGAAATCATTAGTCAAGGCACTAATGGGACTTTCCTGAATGGTAGTTTAATTACCAGGTCTATACTCACAGATAATTCTCTCCTGCAATTGGCGATAGGTGGACCTTTAATCCAGGTACAAATTCAGAAATTATCTCCCGTAATTGCTCCCCCTTTATCGTCCCTGGTTGGGGAAATTAATCAGGTTATAAAACCCCTATCTTCCGCTTCTCGTTGCACCCATGAGGGAAATGATCCGGGAAATGTATTTTGTGTTCATTGTGGCCAACCTATTCTCATCCAAAAGACTATTCGCCATTATCAAATCATACGTACGCTGGGAAAAGGTGGTATGGGTACTACCTATTTAGCTGCGGATGCTACAGGTGAAACTACTAATGTAACACAATTGCTGGTATTAAAAGAAATGAATGCTGACATGGCAAAAATTCCCAAAGCACGAGAGTTATTTGAAAGAGAGGCAAGTATTCTCAAATACCTGAATCATGAGGGAGTTCCTAAGTATTATGATTTCTTTGTGGAAGATGGTAAAAAATACTTGGCCATGGAATTAATTCACGGACAAGATCTAGAAAAACGAATTTCTTTAACCGGACCTGTGACACCTCCACAAGCGATCGCCTGGATGGTACAAACTTGTGATATTTTAGATTATCTTCATGGCCAAGAACCGCCACTAATTCACAGGGATATTAAACCAGCTAATTTAATGGTGCGAGGTAGTAATAATAGTATTGTGGTTTTGGATTTTGGCGCTGTCAAGGAAATTGGCACAAAACCGGGGACGAGAATCGGCGCTGTAGGTTATTGCGCCCCTGAACAGGAACGCGGACAACCTCTTACCCAATCTGATTTATATGCTATTGGTCCAACGCTGATTTTTTTATTAACTGGGGAAAATCCTGTAAAATTCTATCGTCAACAGGGGCGAAATTTTCGCTTTGATGTTAGGGGTATACCCGCCATTAGTAGCCAGTTAAGACAGGTGATTGAATGCGTTACTGAACCTCTACCGGCGCGTCGTTATCATACCGCACAAGAGTTAGCTCAGGCATTAAAATCAGTCAGCAAATAGAAGAATTTGGTTAGCGGTGAGGTTCAATTTAGGGAAAACTTGTGAAATTACTTGATCATTGTCTGTAAACTGCTTTATTTGATACTCATCACCTGTTAAAGAACAAACTGCTATAGTCGGCTCTTTTGGTTCAGCAACTAATTTAGAAGCGCCAAAAGGTTGATAATCAACAATCCAGTATTCTTTAATTCCCATTTCTTCATCATCACTATTGGTTTTTGACAAGGCTTGAATCATAATTTATCTGCCTTCATCAAGATGCGTGAGTATGTTAGGATACTGAATCGTCTATTTTTATTGTGCTAAATCCATAATAGAGTCATGGAAAAATTTCACCCACCAGTAAAGCAATAACAATGAGATGCAAGCCCATTGCTATGCTACGGGTAGGGGTATTTGCGCCAGTCTGTATTACAGAGAAATCGCTGGTATACAATAAATGTTTATTCGTCGTCCCATGTTTCTACCGCTAATAAATCGCTAATTGGATCTTGAGTGCTAAATCCAAAGTCTAACAACTCTTGTTTCCAATATTGCCACTCATCGCCATAAAGTAAGGCAATTTTCCAAATTTTATCATCGGACTTGATAATATTGGATTCTATGAGTGATTGCACGTTGCGTTGCAATTTCACCATTGGGTGAATTACTTGCTGAATCATAACCTTGGTATATTTCAGATTTTTGTGTGTAAATGCTTGATTAAAACAGTTTTCCACTAGCAATTATTACCTGTGCGTGGAGCAATTATGGTTTGGCAAAGCTAGTTCTAACTTTTTTATTGTACCATAACTGGTGAAGTGTAAATTGCTGGAGAATACGGTTTTGTACGGTAATTACTACCACTAAAGGCCAATTAGGCAACTAGTAGTGAGGATATGCAGTCTACAAGATTTTTAGTCCTGTGATAGTTATCATAACGCAGTTAGAGAAGATTGACACGAATTTTTCAAATTTAGTTGTGGAATAAATGTTTTGTGTGAAAGATAGTTAACCAGGTTGTTCATCTTTGCGGCGGTCAGGCTGCATATTATATTTCGTTTATTTTGATTCTTAACATATTAGAACATATCTATGGAATAATGGCAAGTGTTTTAGACACAGTTGTTTTTAGGATTGTACCAAAAGTTGCCTTTTTCTGAAAAAACTTGTTGAGGTGAGGCCTCTGGCGCTGGGTACGTCCACAGAATTAAGGGCAAAGGCTTGATGATCTGATAAACTTAGCAATTTACCTTCAATATTTTTTGAGCAGAAAGACGATGAAAATCAATAATCATAAATTAGCAGCTAAAAATATTAATACCAGGTTTTTAGGGGAAAAATGGGGAAATAAGGCAAAAAAATGGATTGCAGCCTGTGGTGTAATCGTTTTCATGCTGGGAGGTTGCAACAGTTTAAAGAAAACCACCTCCGTAGAAAACAGTAACGACCAAGGAGAAAAAACCACCGTACCAACAGAAATTGCTCCTCCTCCGATCTTTTCTTCCTCTGGAGATCCTAACTTTGTCGTTAAAGTAGTCCAAAAAACCGGTAATGCTGTAGTTCGCATTGATTCAACTAGAACCGTTACTACTCAAGTTCCTGACGAATTTTCTGATCCCTTTTTTCGTGGCTTTTTTGGTAATGTAATTCCATCACAACCCAGATCAAGAGTAGAAAGAGGAAGCGGTTCTGGGTTTATAATTAATTCATCTGGACAAATTCTCACTAATTCTCATGTTGTAGACGGTGCTGATTCAGTTACAGTTACCCTTAAAGATGGCCGAACTTTTAAAGGTAAAGTATTAGGAGAAGATGCAGTCACAGATGTGGCGGTTATTCAAATTGATGCGAATAAATTACCCACCCTAGCTTTAGGTAAATCTGACACCTTACAACCAGGAGAAGCTGTGATTGCTATTGGTAATCCCCTGGGTTTAAATAATACTGTCACCTCTGGGATTATCAGCGCCACAGATCGTTCTAGTAGTGATATTGGTGCGAGTGATAAGCGCGTTGATTATCTGCAAACAGACGCAGCAATTAACCCCGGAAACTCCGGTGGACCATTATTAAATGCCCGTGGTGAAGTTATTGGCATGAATACAGCAATTATTCAAGGCGCTCAGGGTTTAGGATTTGCTATTCCTATTAATACAGTCCAAAAAATTGCTGAAGAATTAATTACTAAAGGTAGAGTTGATCATCCATATTTGGGAATACAAATGGTAACACTCACACCGGAAGTCAAGGAAAAAATAACTACTAGATTTGGTGATAAAATAAATTTGGCCGCAAATCAAGGAATTTTATTAGTTAGAGTTGTTCCCAACTCACCCGCAGCCATTGCTGGACTAAGGCCAGGAGACGTGATTAAAAGTATTAATAATCAAGCAGTTTTGAAAGTTGATGAGGTGCAAAAATTAGTAGAAAATAGTAAAATTGGTATTCCTTTACAAGTGCAAGTAGAGCGGAATGGCAGAACTTTTCAAGTTTTAGTTAAACCCGCACCTTTACCAGTTTCTAAGGAATAAAATTCCTTAAAAACTATTAGAATCAGGATATCTAGAATTAAAATCAGATGACGCGCTTTATACATGATCAATTCGCAAAACAATATCTAACAGAACTATTAACACCTTATGGACAAGTAGAAACCAGTAAAGATATTACCGCAGAAGTTAGACAAATTGACCTATTATTTATTCCTGACCCACAACCGTCACAAAGCCTAGAAAAACTAGGGTTGTTGGGGAGAATGGCCACAAATTATGCCATATTTGAACCATTCCGTAATCCTGTCAGCAGAAGTGAAATTCGCAGTTGTATAGGTAAATTATTTGACATTCATGCGGATTTAGAACGGCAAGCTAAACGCAATGAGACGCGAATCAATGAAACTGAATTAGCCCAACTATGGATTTTTACGCCAACAGCATCAGTAGATATACTAGAGAGTTTTAATGGTACTCTAGATGAAACAAACTGGGGAAAAGGCATTTATTTTTTATCAACAGGATTAAAAACCGTAGTTGTGGTGATTCATCAACTACCCAGTACACCCGAAACACTGTTTTTAAGGGTTTTAGGGAGGGGAAAAGTACAAAGACAAGCAGTGGAAGAATTAGAAGCACTAGCAAATAATAGTCCGTTCCTTGGGGATATTATAGAATTAGTACATAACTTAATTGCTGTGTTATCGGCTCGTCAGCGTCAGGAACACGATATTGATCAAGATGATCAGGAGTTAATTATGAAATTATCCCAAATGTATCAACAACAGTTAGAAGAGATTAAAAAACAAGAACGACAAGAAGGAGAAAAACTAGGACTTGATAAAGGGATAGAAAGAGAACGACGCGCTATGATTGAAAGTATCTTGCAAGTGCGTTTTGGGGAAGTTGATTCACAATTAACAACAATTATCAACCCTCTGATTGCTATGAATAGAGAAGAATTTACTCCTTTGCTTTTACAGTTATCCCGTGAGGAATTATTAGCTAGATTTGTGTGAATTAGCAGTATAAGTGGCTTATTTGTTTGGCTTACAGACCCGTCTGGAAATGAATTTCCAGGCTAATAGCTCAAGTTTACTAAAGTAAACTAACTAAATTTAGGCAGAAAATTTTCTAGTTCTTTTAGTCATCTTGAGATGACTTTTGCTATGAGACTGGGAATTTATTCCCAGGCGGTTAGGTGGTTCTGAATTATTTATAGGACTTACGCACGAGTCACTGAATAACGAACCACTCCAGGCACAGAGAACACAGAGGAATAAGAGTTTGAGGAATATTTTGCGTAAGTCCTGATTTATTTATAATTTTTTCTTCCATTTTTTTTATTCCATCTAGTGATCATCACAATCCCAGAACTACCTCCCAGAAACCTTTTTGGACGGACAATATTCCTCAAACCCCCTTCTGTGTTCTTCCGTGTTCTCTGGCTGTGCAGTGCTTCATGAGGCGGTAACTCGTGGGAGGTACAAGGGGACGCTATCGGAAGGCGATCGCACATCATCAATGGTATAATCGTCAAAACGGCGATAATGAAATTTGATATGAGAAAAACATAGAGATTTGAAAATGTTAAAATTAGCGCCAATCATTAAATTAGGTAATCCGATATTACGACAAAAAGCGGCTGCGGTTGAGAATATTCAAGATGAAAAAATTCAAAACCTGATTGATGAATTAATTACCTCAGTTGCTCAAGCTAATGGGGTGGGAATTGCTGCACCACAAATAGCAGCATCATACCGTTTATTTATCGTCGCTTCCCGTCCTAATGCTAGATATCCCCACGCACCGGAAATGCAGCCCACCGCAATGATCAACCCCCGAATTATTGCCCATTCTTCGGAAATAGTCAAAGGTTGGGAAGGTTGTTTAAGTGTTCCGGGAATTAGGGGTTTAGTTCCTAGATATCAAACAATTGAAGTTGAATATACAGACCGTTATGGTAATTTCCAAAAACAAGAATTAACGGATTTTATTGCCCGAATTTTTCAACATGAGTATGATCATTTGGAAGGATTAGTATTTTTAGATCGTGTGGAAAATAATCATGATTTAATTAGTGAAGAAGAATATCAGAAATCTGTAATGGGTAATGGGTAATGGGTAATGGGTAATTGGTAATGGGTAATTGGTAATGGGTAATGGGTAATGGGTAATGGGTAATGGGTAATGGGTAATT
>NZ_KE384615.1:0-5659 GCF_000426905.1 Dolichospermum circinale AWQC131C | reverse complement strand
TGGTAATGGGTAATTGGTAATGGGTAATTGGTAATGGGTAATTGGTAATGGGTAATGGGTAATGGGTAATGGGAAGAAAAATATTATTTCCTTCCCACAATTTATTTGATCAGAATCCTAACTTTTCTAAAACCGGTTTTGTAGACACAATATGTCTTTCTAAACCCAATTCTTTAGGACTAACACCTAAAGCTAAAGCAATTAATTGGGGTAAGTGCAAAATTGGTAAACCTAATTTTTGACCAATGACTTTTTCTACTTCCGGTTGACGAGAATCTAAATTCAAATGACACAGAGGACATGGTGTGACAATACAATCAGCCCCATTAGCTACAGCTTCTTGAATATGATTTCCCGCCATTTGGAAGGATTCTGTAGTCGCATAGCTAGACAAAGGCCAACCACAACATTGAGTCCTGCCACGATAATATACAGGTGTCGCTCCCACAGCCCGAAATACATTTTCCATTGCTTCGGGTTGAAAAGGATCATCATAGGGCATGGATTTTTGAGCGCGAAGCAGATAACAGCCATAAAAAGCTGCACATTTTAATCCACTTAATTTCTTATTAACACGCCCAGAAATTTCCTCTAAACCATAATCTGTCACCAAAGCATACAAAAGATGTTTAACTTCTGTACTCCCCCGATAAGGAGAACAGCCTTCTTTTTCCAGTAAACCATTAACCTTGTTGAGATAATCGGGATTGGTAGATTGACATTCTTTTAATCGCTCATCAACATGACCAAGGACACCCTGACAGGTGCTACAATGGGTTAGTAAAGGAAGATCCAAAGATTCCGCTAAAGCGATATTTCTAGCGTTAACGGTGTCTTCTAACAATTGCGAATCTTCTTTAAATGTACCAGAACCACAACAAGCGGCTTTTTTCAATTCAATCAGTTCGATACCTAACGCTTTAGTTAGAGATTGGGTAGATATATACAGTTCTCGACAAGCTCCTTGGGCTACACAACCAGGATAATAAGCGTACTTGAGAGTTTTGTATGGCATAAAAGTATACTTGATTTAGATTTTAGAGGTAATTGGGATTTGTTATGTATTGGTAGTGATTGGTAGTAGGGACTTAAATCCGCTAATCTTCAATTCTCAGTTTTCATGATAGAACCTATACTCAGATTCACTCTTTCCGATAAGATGTATATGGCCAAAAAAACTTTGTTCATTGAGAGCAAATCATAGCAACTTGTTAAGGACTTTTATTTATGAGCCAAGCAGATACTTTTGAAAAAGTAAAAAAAATTATCATTGAGCAACTGAGTGTAGACAAACCAGAGAAGGTTATACCAGAAGCCAGTTTTATTGACGATTTAGGGGCTGATTCCCTAGATACAGTTGAGCTAGTCATGGCCTTGGAAGAAGAGTTTGATATCGAAATTCCCGATGAAGCGGCTGAAAAAATTACAACTGTTCAAGCCGTCGTAGATTATATCGATAGTCACGTTGCTGCATCTGCTTAGATAAGTGTTAATTCAGTATAGGCGGGTTTAAAGAGATATTTTGCAGGTATACAGATTAACTGGATAAACCCGCCGGTACATGAGTGTTGAGTGTTTAAACTGTAAAAATTCCAGGAAAACCCCAAAAGTCCTCATCCAAAAGTCCTAATATTGAGAAAACAGTATACTCAAAATTTATGGATATTTGACTGGAAACTCAGCACTCTTAATTGTTCAATCTGCTGCTTTTTCGCCATATTTTTTTCGCCATATTTAATGTAATCATGACAGACTATAAACGTAATCGCGTTGTTGTAACAGGTGTGGGCGCGATTACACCCATTGGAAACACACCCGCCGAATATTGGCAAGGATTATTGAGCGGACAGAATGGTATTGACTATATTACCGCTTTTGATGCTTCTAAACATAGTTGTCGCATTGCTGGTGAAGTCAAAAACTTTGATCCAGAGACTTACTTAGAACGCAAAGAAGCCAAGCGCATGGATCGTTTTTCTCAATTGGGTGTATCGGCGGCTATTCAAGCTGTTGCGGATTCAGGGTTAGTAATTGACGATCTCAACGCTGAACAAATTGGCGTGATCATCGGTTCTGGTATTGGTGGCATTAAAGTATTAGAAGACCAACAAACCATTTATTTAGATCCTAAACGTGGTCCTAGTCGTTGTAGTCCCTTCATGATTCCCATGATGATCGCCAATATGGCAGCGGGATTAACAGCAATTCATACCGGTGCAAAAGGTCCTAATTCCTGTTCTGTAACAGCCTGTGCGGCTGGTTCTAATTCCATTGGTGATGCTTTTCGTCAAATTCAATGGGGATACGCTAAAGCTATGATTTGCGGTGGCTGTGAAGCAGCAGTTACTCCCCTATCAGTGGCAGGATTTGCCTCAGCACGGGCTTTATCTACCCGCAATGATGATCCAGCCCATGCTTGTCGTCCCTTTGATAGGGATAGGGATGGGTTTGTGATGGGTGAAGGCGCGGGAATTTTAATTCTCGAAGAGTTAGAACACGCCATGAATCGTGGCGCACGGATTTATGGGGAAATTGTCGGTTATGGGATGACCTGTGATGCATATCATATCACAGCGCCGATTCCTGGTGGTTTAGGTGCGGCTAGGGCGATAGAATTAGCTTTAAAAGATGGTGCGATCGCCCCAGAAATGGTAAGTTACATCAATGCCCATGGGACAAGTACACCAGCCAATGATATCAACGAAACCGCCGCCATTAAGAAAGCTTTGGGAGATCACGCCTATAAAATAGCCGTCAGTTCCACTAAATCCATGACCGGACATCTTTTAGGTGGTTCGGGAGGAATTGAAGCCGTAGCGACAATTTTAGCCGTAGCTCATGACAAAATTCCCCCTACTATCAACATCGAAAATCTTGATCCAGAATGTGATCTAGATTATGTCCCTCATACCAGCCGCAGTCAAATAGTCGAGGTAGCCTTATCTAACTCCTTTGGCTTTGGTGGTCATAATGTCAGCCTAGCCTTCAAGAAATTTACTCCCTAAAGATACTTACTAGTCAGGTAATAGTAATAGGTAAAGTCAATCACCCAATTATCCATTACCAAGACTTGTATTTATTATTGATCCCCGCATAATTTTGCTCCTAGTTTGTCTTTTAGAAGTGAACATAAGGCATGATAGAGAAATTCATAGCTGAACTAACAGCCTAGCTAATGCCAAGCTTTGGGAAGGCATGATTAAATTTATCAGCTTATCGGCCTGATTCATCGCTAAAAACGTCAAAAATTCCCCTTGTCCATTGATAATTGGGAATGAGATGATGAACAAAGTGGGATCATTTGCTCATGAACCCACAAAAAACCCTAAAAAGAGTCCTAACCCGTCCTTAACAATTAGAGATTATGGCTGTTGCAACCCAATCCCTCCAAGAACTTTGTATCAATTCTATCCGCTTTTTGGCTGTTGATGCCATAGAAAAATCCAAGTCTGGACACCCTGGACTACCGATGGGTGCGGCTCCCATGGCTTTTGTCCTTTGGGACTCCTTCATGCGGTATAATCCCAAAAATCCTCAGTGGTTCAACCGCGATCGCTTTGTTTTATCCGCTGGTCATGGTTCAATGTTACAGTATGCCCTACTGTACCTCACAGGCTACGATAGCGTTACCATAGACGACATCAAACAATTTCGTCAATGGGGTGCTAAGACCCCAGGCCACCCCGAAAATTTTGTTACAGCTGGTGTAGAAGTTACCACAGGTCCTTTAGGTCAAGGAATTGCCAATGCAGTCGGTTTAGCAGTAGCAGAAGCACACCTAGCCGCTAAGTTCAATAAGCCTGATGCAACAATTGTTGATCACTACACTTATGTAATTCTTGGTGATGGTTGCAACATGGAAGGGATTTCTGGTGAAGCCGCTTCTATCGCTGGACACTGGGGATTAGGTAAACTTATTGCGCTCTATGACGATAACCACATCTCTATTGATGGTTCTACAGATGTAGCATTCACCGAAGATGTTTCTAAACGCTTTGAATCCTACGGTTGGCACGTTCTGCACGTTAAAGACGGTAACACAGATTTAGAAGGCATTGCCAAAGCGATCGCCCAAGCAAAAGCAGTTACAGACAAACCCACCATGATTAAGGTGACAACCACCATCGGTTATGGTTCTCCTAATAAAGCTAATACTGCTGGTATTCACGGTGCTGCCTTGGGACCTGACGAAACAATAGCTACCCGCAATAACTTAGGCTGGAAATACGATGCTTTTGTCGTTCCTGAAGATGCCCTCAACCACACCCGCAAGGCTGTTGAACGCGGCGCTGCTTACGAATCCGAGTGGAACAAAGCTTATGCCGAATACAAGGCTAAATACCCCCAAGAAGCCGCTGAATTTGAACGTTTGATTAGTGGCAAATTACCAGAGGGTTGGGATCAAGTATTACCTACCTACACAGATGCAGATAAAGCATTACCTACCCGCAAACACTCGGAAATCTGTCTCAACAAATTAGGTGCTGTTTTACCGGAATTAATCGGTGGTTCTGCTGACTTAACCCACTCCAACCTCACTGAACTTAAAGGTACTGGAGACTTCCAAAAAGGACATTTCGGAAATCGTAACATTCACTTTGGTGTCCGGGAACACGCCATGGGTGCAATTTGTAACGGTATGGCTTTACACCGTTCCGGTTTAATACCATACGGCGCAACTTTCCTTATCTTCACCGATTATATGCGGGCTGCTATTCGTTTAGCTGCTCTTTCTGAAGCTGGCTCAATTTGGGTCATGACTCACGACTCCATTGGCCAGGGTGAAGATGGTCCTACCCACCAACCCATTGAAACTTTAGCTTCTTTGCGGGCTATTCCTGATTTAACCGTAATTCGTCCCGCAGATGGAAATGAAACCTCTGGTGGTTACAAAGTTGCTATTGAGAAGTCTAAAGCACAAGCTTCCACTTTATTAGCTTTCACTCGTCAAAATGTTCCTAACCTAGCAGGTACATCTATCGCAGGTGTCGCTAAGGGTGCATATACAATTGTTGATTGTCAAGGTACACCAGATATCATCTTAATTGGTACTGGCTCAGAATTAAGTCTTTGTGTAAGCGCCGCAGAGAAACTGACAGCAGAAGGTAAGAAAGTTCGTGTTGTTTCTATGCCTTCTTCAACCTTGTTTGACACACAAGATGCAGCTTACAAAGAATCTGTTCTACCAAAAGCTGTTACTAAGCGTCTATCTGTAGAAGCTGCTAGTAGCTTCGGTTGGCATAAGTATATCGGTAGTGAAGGCGATACCGTAAGTATTGATACTTTTGGTGCTTCCGCTCCTGGTGGTATTTGTTTAGAGAAGTTTGGCTTCACAGTTGATAATGTTTTAGCTAAAGCCAAAGCATTGTTAGGTTAATTATTGCAGAATATTTTCTGGTTTTGTGGGGTGGGCTGAAAAAGCTCACCTTTTTTTGTTCTACCCTAATTAATGCTAATCTTTCTTGTTTTTCCTCTTGTTTTAGCAAACCCAATTTAATAGGAAATTAAATATTCAAAAATATTATAATGATGTATTAGATGAACTTTGACAACAATATTCTTTTGTTGCAGCAGCATTATCTATTTGGTTTTTGAGCACCTGAGTTCGATATAAATAATCATCCTGAAAACTAATTATATCAGACTTTTCTCAATTAGC
>NZ_KE384614.1:42905-60824 GCF_000426905.1 Dolichospermum circinale AWQC131C | reverse complement strand
GGAACAGGGAACAGGGAACAGGGAACAGGGAACAGGGAACAGGGAACAGGGAACAGGGAACAGACAGGGAATAGGGAACTTTACTTTTCGTTACTTATGTTGGTTTTTTTCCGTTTACCTACTTAGGTAAAAATCAACAGAGGCGAGGAAAGTGCTTATTTGCGTTTAGTTCCTTTTTGCCAGGTTTGACTATGATGTTGTTTACTAAATTCCGCTTTGGGAAAAAGTCGCTGTTCTATTTGTTCATAACTTCCCTCAAAGTCACATTTACCTAAATAAGGACACTGATGACAATAAACTCCCTTTGTGTAACGTTCCAAATTCTCGCGGTTGAAAAAATAGGGTTTGTGACTAAATGTACTTGCTACCCATTGCCATGACATATTGTTACTTGCTGGATCACCGTCGAGTAAATGTTGCAAAAACCACTTTGCGCCGGTTTGCCATTCCACCCGTCGCCAATGAATAATATAAGCTGCTAACCACATTCTGATATGATTATGGAGATAGCCAGTGGTTCGCAATTCCTGACTAAAGCTGTCAATGCAAACTAACCCTGTAGTTCCAGTGGTGATATCTTCTGGTAATTTAGCTGTATAATCTGCGGGTAGATAACCGGTTTTATATTCTTCCTGATTTTGCCAAATCCCGTTTTCTAGTTTAACATATAATCTTTGCCAGTAGTCACGCCAAGCTAATTCCTGAATCAATTTATTAGCATCATTTGGCTTTTTAACTCGTTTGAGTACATATTCTCGAATTTCTCCCAAACTTAAAACACCATGACGAATATAAGCTGACAACTTAGTAACATTACCATCTAAAAAATTGCGTGTTTTTGCATAAGCTACCGGATCAATTTTTCTGAGTGCTTTCTCCGCTGCTTTCCTTCCCCCTGGAATATGGCTAACATGATCATCTGCTGCTTGGGGAAACTGTTCCCGCAGGTATGTAACTAATTCACTTCTGTTTTTAAAATCACGTAACATAATTTTCTAGATATGTTTTCTTGAGTGTTGTATAATTGAAGTATGATTTAGTCTCACGCCAAAGCGCAAAGACGCGAAGTTAACCGCTTGCAAAATTATGGAATACAAATTATTACAAAATGTCCCCACAATTCCCAATTGGTAGTAAAGTTCGTGTGGTATCCTTACCACCATACCTGAAAACTGCTGAACCTATGCCTATGTTACGTCCTGCTGATGTCATTCACATTGGGGAAGAAGGTATAGTTATTGACTGTCGCCCCGGTGGTTATTGGGGTGTCCGCTTTACTAGAGGGGCTTTTCTCATAGATAGCCAATACATTGAAAGTATCGAAAAACCACCGGAATCTGATTCAGATGCAAAATAGGAGACGAGAAGAATGTAAACTTATATTAAGTTATTTTTCTGGTTTAAACCATGATTTCCCGTCGCACTTTTCTGAGCATTTTATTTGCTACTTGTTTAGCTGTGATTAATTGGTTGAATTTTACACCCAATGCTCAAGCTTTAGGTGGTAAATTACCGATAATTAATCAACTAGCGCCAGAATTTACTTTACCAACTAATACAGGCAATGGTAAAATCTCTTTGGCTGATTTTCGCGGTCAGTGGGTAGTTCTCTATTTCTACCCTAAAGATTTTACTTCTGGTTGTACTATTGAAGCTCGACGTTTTCAGCAAGACCTATCTAAATACATTGAGAAAAATACTCAAGTTATTGGTATTAGTGCTGACGATGTTGATTCTCATGCGGAATTTTGTGATTCCGAAGGGTTAAAATTTCCTTTGTTAGCTGATACTACGGGAACAGTTAGTAAGGCTTATGGTTCTTGGATGAATTTTTTCTCTATGCGCCATAGTTTTATTATTGATCCTCAAGGTATTTTACGCGCAACTTTTGTCAAGGTCAATCCTAGTATTCACAGTACGGAAGTTTTAGCGGAGTTAACCAAATTACAATCTTCTGTTTCTTAGCAGTCAGGAAAGATTACTTTTTTGACTACCTCTCTCTGCGGTTTCAGGGTTTTTTATCTAACCGCAGAGGCGCGGAGGACGCGGAGGAGGAAGGTTATATTTAGAATGTCTGGTTTTTGTCTCTAGAATTAAGTTTAAAGGTTTTATAGGAGTGCTAATTTTTTTCAATGAATCATGATCCTTATATTGTTAAACCAGGTTCTCAAATTTCTTTGCTGAAGGATTATAACCCAGGTTATAAGTGCGAATTTCATCAAAAAGGTGATGCTGTCAGAAAATTAAATGCGGGTATTTTACAGTTAGCTAAGTATCAAGATATTCTCTATGCTCAAAATACTTATTCTCTGTTGATTATTTTTCAGGCTATGGATGCTGCTGGTAAAGATAGTACCATTAAACACGTTATGTCTGGTGTCAATCCCCAAGGATGTCAGGTATTTAGTTTTAAAGCACCCAGTGAAGAAGAGTTAGATCATGATTATTTATGGCGCTCAATGAGGGCTTTACCAGAAAGGGGAAGAATTGGTATTTTTAATCGTTCTTATTATGAGGAATTACTCATAGTGCGTGTACATCCAGAAATTCTTAAAAAACAACAATTACCCAGTTTTCCTAAAGGTGATCAAATATGGAAACAGCGTTTTGAGGAAATTAATAATTTTGAAAAATATTTGGTTAATAATGGTGTGATTATTCTTAAATTTTTTCTCAATGTCTCTAAGTCGGTCCAAAGAAAACGGTTTTTGGAACGTATTGACTCACCAGAAAAAAATTGGAAATTTTCCGCTAGTGATTTACAAGAACGCCGTTTTTGGGATGATTATATGAATGCTTATGAAGAAGTCTTTAACCACACTAGCACGGAATTTGCTCCTTGGTATATTGTCCCGGCCGATCGCAAGTGGTTTACACGATTAATAGTAGCAGATATTATTTGCCAAAAGTTACAAGAATTAAATTTACAATACCCAAAAATCAGTGAAGAATATAAACGAAAATTATCGGAAGCAAAAAAGGCTTTAGAAGCAGAAAGTTAGGCTCTTCGATTTACCAATTACCAATTACCAATTACCAATTACCCGTTACCCATTACTAAGTTCAATTCACACAACACCAAAAATTTCATCTATCAATAGATAGATAAAATGAATGAGAAATTTTGATACCCTACAATAGGGGTTAAATTATCTATTCAAAATAAATATGTCAAATCTTCCTAATTTTGATATTGTGGCTGTAGCGGCTTCTGCTGGGGGGTTGACGGCGCTAATTGAGGTCTTGACTGATTTACCGACGGATTTCAAAGCAGCTATTGTTATCGTTCAACACTTAGATCCTCGTCACCCTTCCCTTATGGCGGAAATTCTCAGTCGTCGCACTGTGTTAAAGGTAATACAGGCTAAGGAAGGAGATAAACTGACTCCTGGAACTGTTTATATTGCTCCTCCTAATAATCATTTGTTGATTAATGGTGACGGTAAAGTTTCTTTATCTCAGTCGGAAATGGTGCATTTTCTCCGTCCTTCCGCTGATTTATTGTTTGAGTCTGTGGCCGCAAGTTATCAAGAAAGAGCGATCGCTGTTGTATTAAGTGGTACTGGTACGGATGGAGCGATGGGCGTGGAAGCAATTAAAAAAACGGGTGGTACGGTGATTGTTGAAGATCCGAAAACTGCTGAATTTCCGGGAATGCCTGCTGCTGCTATTAAAACTGGTAATGTAGATTTTATCCTACCTTTGGCAGAAATTTCCCTGGCCTTACGAACTTTAATCATGTCTGACGCTAGTTGATAAATTTAGATTATTATCAATAACTTACCATCCAAAATAGCTACATCTCTATTGATCCTATGAACCTTGCACATAAAGACGTTGATTTTGAAAATCTTCTCCAATATTTAAGAACTAACCGAGGCTTTGATTTCACAGGTTATAAGCGTTCTACCTTAATGCGTCGTGTTAGTAAACAAATGCAGTATTTGAACATAGAAACTTTTGCTAATTATCAAGATTATTTAGAAGTTCATCCCGATGAATTTAAAACTTTGTTTAATACTATTTTAATTAATGTAACTGCTTTTTTTCGTGACCCTTTAGCTTGGGAATATTTAACTAAGGAAATTATTCCCAATATTCTTAAAAATAAACAAAAAAATGAACAAGTTAGAATCTGGAGTGCTGGTTGTGCTTCTGGAGAAGAAGCTTATACTTTAGCCATAATCTTAGCGGAAATATTAGGAATTGACGATTTTCGTCATCGCGTAAAAATCTACGCTACAGATATAGATGAGGAAGCTTTAAACCAAGCACGTCAAGCTAGTTATTCGGCCAAAAATATTCACGCTGTCCCATTGGAACTGCGGGATAAATACTTTGATTTAAGCAATGAAAAATATATTTTTCAGCAAGATCTACGTCGTGCTGTTATTTTTGGTCGTCATGATTTACTTCAGGATGCACCAATTTCTCGTTTAGATTTATTGGTTTGTCGTAATACTTTAATGTATTTCAACTCGGAAACCCAAGGACGCATTATCAATCGGTTTCATTTTGCTCTTAATGATCATGGTTATCTGTTTTTAGGAAAAGCAGAAATGCTAATCACTCATACTAATTTATTTACACCTATAAATTTAAAAGATCGTGTATTTGCAAAAGTATCTTCGGGAAATATCCGCAATCGTCAATTAGTAATGACTAATTTACAAAATCAAGAATCAGCTAATATGTCTCAAGAAATTCGAGTTAGAGAATTAGCTTTTGATACAGCATCTAACGCTCAGATTGTGATTAATAATGAGGGAACTTTAATCATGATTAATGAACAAGCTCGGAATTTATTTAATTTAACACTTAAAGATATCAATCGCCCTTTTCAAGATTTAGAATTATCTTATAGACCTGTAGAATTGCGATCGCTCATTGAGCAAGTATATAATGAACGTCATCCAATTACATTAACTAATATTGAGCGTTATCAGCCTAATTCAGAAACTCAGTATTTAGATGTGCGGATTATTCCTTTGCAAGATACTGATCAAACCATTGTCGGTGTGACAGTTACCTTTAATGATGTTAGCCGTTATATAAAACTGCAATCAGCATTGCAACGCTCTCGACAAGAATTGGAAACCACTAACGAAGAATTGCAATCCACAAATGAAGAATTGGAGACTACCAATGAAGAATTGCAATCCACAAATGAAGAATTGGAGACTACCAATGAAGAATTGCAATCTACAAATCAAGAAATGGAGACTATAAACGAAGAATTGCAGTCTGCTAATGAACAACTGCGAGCAATTAACTATGAACTGAGTAATCGTACTTATGAACTAGATCAAACTAATACCTTTATGTCTTCTATTTTGAGTTCTCTGCAAATAGGAATGGTTGTAATAGATACTAATTTTAATATTTTAATTTGGAATCATGCGGTTGAAGATATGTGGGGTTTACGTCAAGAGGAAGTAATGAACAAATCTTGGTTTAGTTTAGATATTGGTTTACCTGTAGAACAACTACAAATCCCAATTCGTGATATACTGTCTAGTAAAAAGAAATTTCAGGAAATACTAATTAATGGTACTAATCGTCGCGGTAAACAAATTCGATGTTATATTGCTTTTAGTCCTTTGATCGGCGATAATGTAGAAGGTATTATCATGATGATGACAGATACTGAAAAAATTAATAGTATGATTTCTCCTGCGGACATTGAACAAAGACAACAAAAAGAAAAAGAATAAAAATGTTTTCTCATTTTTCCTTTCTCGTTCCCAGTCTCCAGACGGAGAATGTCTTGTTAGAGGTTCTACCTCTTGTATTTTAAAATCAGAATATCTAAATCTGCATTCTCACACGGAGCATAAAAAAGAGAATATTCATATTGAATAAATTAATTTTTACCAGTTGTCTGAATTTGATTTAGAATTTGATTTTAAACTTTGAAATTGAACTTTAAATTTGTCATCTATGTCTATAATTATTGCTGGAGAAAGAAGCGGAGTCGGAAAAACAACAGTTACACTTACCCTTTTAGCATCTTTACGTCGTCGGGATTTAAATGTACAATCTTTTAAAGTAGGACCTGATTATATTGATCCTATGTTTCATAAATATGTTACCGGTCTTCCTTGTCGAAATTTAGATCCTGTATTAACTTCAGAAAGTTATGTTCAACAATGCTTTAATCATCATTCTTGCCAAAGTGAATATAATTTAATTGAAGGAGTAATGGGTTTATTTGATGGGATTGGAAATTTATCGGACTTTGCTAGTACCGCACATATTGCTAGATTATTAGACATACCGATCATATTAGTAATTGATTGTAGTCGTTTATCCGGTTCTGTAGCTGCAATTGCTCATGGTTATTCTTCTTTAGACAAAAGAATTAAAATTGCTGGTTTAATCTTAAATAGAGTAGGAAGTGAACGACATTTATCATTACTAAAAGCATCTCTTATATCTTTACAATTACCAATTTTGGGTGTATTAAGAAGACAAGACAATATTACCATTCCTGACCGTCATCTGGGCTTAATTCCCACCGCAGAATTACCAAAATTAGATCAAATAATTGATAGTTTAGCTGATTTAGGAGATATTTATTTTGATTGGGAGCAACTTTTACCGCTTTTAAAATCATCATCTTTATCAAGTTCCAATACCTCACCCTTAATAAAGGGAGAGTTAGGGAGGAGTGTGGTTGTTCCTAAATCTGAAATACTCTGTAAAATTGCTGTAGCACGAGATCAAGCTTTTAATTTTTACTATCAAGATAACTTAGATTTATTAGAGAAATTAGGTGCAGAATTAGTATTTTGGAGTCCATTAAATGATGATCAATTACCAAAAGATATCCAAGGAATGTATTTTGGTGGAGGTTTTCCCGAAGTATTTGCATCACAATTAGCTGCAAATGTTAACCTAATTCAAGAAGTGAAAAACGCGATTTTAGGAGGAATACCGACAATTGCAGAATGTGGAGGATTAATGTATTTATGTGAGCAGATTATTGATTTTGATGGTAAAACTTGGCCAATGGTAGGAATATTACCAACTTTAGCGCAAATGGATAAAAAATTAACCTTGGGATATCGTCGCGCAGTAGTTTTAGAAAACACCTTTTTAATTGATATGAACACAAATATTTTTGGACATGAATTTCATCGTTCTCATTTAATAACTAATAACTCAAAACCATTGTTTAATACCTATCGTTATGACTGTGATGAAAATACAGGTTTTGAAGGTTGGAGTTTACCTAATGTCCATGCTTCTTATATTCATCAACATTGGGGAGAAAGTCAAGAGATTCCTAAAAGATTTATTCAAGAATGTTTAAAAAATAAACATTTTCCCATTTAATTGAGGTACAAGCAGTAATAATTGTAGCTTGCTTCCCGAAGGGTACGCAGATAAACGCAGATAATTTTGTACTTCATTAGACTGGGAAACGCTATAGTAGAATAAAAATTAGTTTAGTAATCACATTTAATAACCAATGATTAATACTAAGATAATGTTTGGGTTTGGGAAATGGTGGGTTAAAGTTTTTATATTCTGCTTGGGGTTGTGCTTATTTTTGAAAATAGCTGCTGATTTAGGTGCGGAATTTTTTTGGTTTCAGGAAGTTGGTTACATAGAAGTATTTTCCCTAAAATTGTTAACTCAGGGTGGTTTATGGCTGTTTATTGTCAGTTTGAGTGTTGTTTATTTATGGGGAAATCTAATTTTAGCTCAAAAATTACAATCTAGTCAAAATCATAATTATATTCCTGAGAGAGAAATCAACATTAGTCGAGAATTAACCACTTTTCTCAGTCCCCATTATAGCAAAACTGAGCAAAATTTGCCATTAACTAATAATAGCAATCAAATCAAATTGCGGTGGTTGTTACCGCTGATATTAGGATTAAGTTTGTTAGTTTGTTTAATATTAGCATATTATGGAGAAATTGCTCTAGCTTATGGGACTGGAAAAGTCAGTGAATCAAATTTATCAAATTTATCAGCACCAATTGTATTTAAAATAGAGATGATTTGGGAGTTGGGAAAAAAGATCATTTCTCAAAATTGGTATTTAGGAATAGTTGGGGGATTATCTATTGCTTTATTAATTTATAGCAAATTTCTGCTCCGAGCGATCGCAGTGATTTTAAGTTTTAGTTTTGGGGGGATAATTGCTGAGAATTGGGCAAAATTTCTGTTATTTTTTCACCCTGTTTCCTTCAACCGTTCTGAACCATTATTCAATCAAGATATAAGTTTTTATATTTTTTCTCTTCCGATTTGGGAAATCTTAGAACTTTGGTTAATGGGATTATCTTTATATGGATTGATTAGCGTTATTCTCACTTATTTATTGTCAGCAAATAGCCTCAGTCAAGGTATTTTTAGAGGATTTTCTGCACTACAAAAACGCCATTTATTAGGCTTATCTGGCTGTTTAATGTTAGTAGCTGGTTTAAATTATTGGCTGAATCGTTATCAACTGCTTTATTCTGATAATGGAGTCAGCTATGGTGCTAGCTATACCGATATTAAAGCCCAATTACCAGCAGATACAATATTATATTTTTTATCAATAGCTATAGCTTTTTATTTATTATACTTAACTGGATTTTCGAGAAAACAATCTTCACATCATCCCTGGATAAACTATACTATATATATGTATCTAACCTTGATAATTACGGGTAACTTCATGTTACCTATGGCCGTGCAAAATTTCATTGTTGAACCGAATGAATTACAAAGAGAAAAACCTTATATAGAGCGAAATATCGCACTAACTCGTCAAGCTTTTAATTTAGATATCGTTGATTCTCAAATATTTAACCCCATAGGAAAACTGACAATAAACGATATTAAAGCCAATGATTTAACAATTAGAAATATTCGTCTTTGGGACCAAGAACCATTATTAAAAACTAACCGTCAACTACAACAAATTCGACCTTATTATCAATTTCCTGATGCTGATATTGATAGATATTTAATCAAAAGTAACCCCAAAAAAGACAATCTAGAAAAACAACAGGTATTAATTGCGGCCAGAGAATTGAATTATGAAAATGTCCCTCCCCAAGCGCAAACATGGGTAAATAAAAATATGATTTATACCCATGGTTATGGTTTTACCATGAGTCCTGTAAATACCGTTGCTGCGGGTGGACTACCAGAGTATTTTGTCAAAGATATTAGTCAGGAAGGGAGCGCGTTAAATACTTCTAGCATAGATATTCGTCAAAGTATTCCCATTGATAAACCCAGAATTTATTATGGAGAAATTACTAATACTCACGTCATGACTGGGACAAAAGTTAAAGAATTAGATTATCCCAGCGGTAGTGATAATGCTTATAATACCTACGATGGATTAGGAGGAATAAATATCAATTCTCTATGGAAAAAATGGCTATTTTCTATATATTTAAAAGATTGGAGAATGATATTTACACAAGATTTTTTACCAGAAACTAAAGTATTATTCCGACGAAATATTAATCAAAGAATTCACACCATTGCTCCTTTTTTAAAGTTCGATAGTGATCCTTATTTAGTTGTAACTGATGCTTATACAGACAATAAAAATCAACAGTTTCCTGGAAGAGAAAACTATCTTTATTGGATAGTTGATGCTTACACAATCAGCGATCATTATCCCTATTCTGACACAGGTAAAGAGGGGATCAACTATATTCGTAATTCCGTCAAAGTCGTAATTGATGCTTACAATGGTACAGTGAGATTTTACATTGCTGATTCCTTAGATCCAATCATTACCGCTTGGTCAAAAATATTTCCCCAAATGTTCCAAAATATTCACAATTTACCTGTTAATCTCCATGATCATTTGCGTTATCCAGTAGATTATTTTAAAATTCAATCAGAACGCTTAATGATCTATCACATGACAGATATTCAAGTGTTTTATAATAGAGAAGATCAATGGCAAATTCCCAATGAAATCTATGGAAGTGAAACCCGTCCAGTTGAACCTTATTATTTAATTACCAGTCTCCCCAATCTTCCCTTTGAAGAATTTATTTTATTACTTCCTTACACACCCAAACAACGGACAAATTTAATTGCTTGGTTAGCAGCACGTTCCGACGGTGAAAATTACGGTAAACTATTATTATATAACTTTCCCAAAGAACGCTTAATTTATGGACAGGAACAAATTGAAGCGAGAATTAATCAAGATCCGGTTATTTCCCAGCAAATTTCCCTCTGGAATCAACAAGGTTCTAGGGTAATTCAAGGTAATCTTTTAGTAATTCCCATTGAACAATCTTTATTATATGTTGAACCAATTTATTTAGAAGCTACACAGAATAGTTTACCCACTTTAGTCAGAGTCATTGTAGCCTATGAAAACCGCATCGTTATGGCACAAACCTTAGAACAAGCACTATCAGGAATCTTTCAACCAGAACTACCACCTCCACCCCCTATTATTCGTCCCGTTCAAGAAGAAATTACCCCAGGTTAAACTCAGAATTACATCCATTTTAGTTTAAACTATTAAAGTCCTCACAAAAAAGGGTAAATATGCTCTACCATTTGGATTTTCAGGTTGAATACCCCGATAACATGAGCCAACAAGAATTGTTTGCTATATGGAGTGAAGAAGCAGAAACAGCACTCCAAGCTAAACAAGCTGGAGTAATAGTTGATTTATGGAAATGTGTTGGTACTCGTCGTGTAATTGCGATTGTTGATGTTCCTAGTCCAGATACATTAGATCAAATTCTTCTAGATTTACCTATCATCAAAAAAAATGGACAAAAAGTGCAAGTAGAAGTCACTCCTTTGAGGAAATATGAAGACTTTGCTGCTGATATTAAAGCTAGATTAGATCACAGGGAATAGGTAAATATTGCTGACCTTAGACATGATCTGAAAATTAAATATGCGTTTTCTAGTAGAGATGTTCCATGAAATGTCTCTACTATTCTCTACTATTTTTACTGGAGATGTCTAATAATTGTATCCAGGGGTTAATTAATCTGGAAATCTATACAATTCTATCAAAAAAAATCCGGTTTGAAACTCGACAGTGTTAACAACTACAACTCCGGGTATATATTGAAATTATAAAAATCAAAACTATTGACAGAGATAACTAAACTTTTCTTTTGCTAAACCTATAATTGAAGGTTAAGTTTCACTCATGTCTAGATAAATCACATCACTGACTCACTCGGTTAGAATCAGAACTCAGTTGATCATTAATTATTAATTATTGACAAATATGTTGGAAATCAGAGGTTTCACAATCAAAAATTAGTCACAATTAAAACACAATTAAAACAGACTTGATCTTGGGGGGTTAGAAAACTGGTTCTGTGATTTTTGTCAAAGCCATTATAGTTCAATGGGGGAAATAAGATGTATATAAAGCAGGTATTGGAAAATAAACTTGCTCCAAATGCAGTTGAACAAGAAAAAATACAAGTTCAAGTACAATATCACAATATCCAAATACCAGATTTAGCACTATCTTTAGCTCCTCTGGGATTTATTTTTATTTGGGCTATTTTTCTCCTAATTTTTCATAAATTACGTAACAATACTGATGATAAGATATACCTAAACGGTAAAATTTTACAAAAACTTCCCTGTAAAAAATGTCAATTTTTTGCCAATAACCACTATTTAAAATGTGCTGTCAAACCTGATACTGTTCTCACGGAAAAAGCCATGAATTGTGCTGAATACGCACCTAAAAAGGTCAGCTTCCCTCCTAAAAACTTATTTCACTAATATTTCACTAAAATTACCAGAATTACCCTCCTTTTCCGGCTCAAGAGTCAGGGGAGGGTGGGGTATTTTTGTATCTGAAGAACTTGAAATTTACTGTGAAAGTTATTTTGATTAATTGCTAAAAAATTAACTCATATTTAAGGAATAAAAATATAAACAATACACATAAATAACAATTCACGAGGATCTTTACATAGGGATTATAGCGGAAAAAAACGAGGAAAAGCTTGCTATTGCTTACTTTTCCCGTCTGCCGATCCTTTATAGAGAGAACACCTGATCACAATATAGCCTTAATTAAGAATATTTGTCAAGTAGTAATAAAAATATTTCTCAATAAAGTCTGACATCATATTTTGCACCTAGACCCGGTTGAACTGCTCAGTGGCCACCTGGGTAGGTTTGAAATTCTGATATTGGATTAGCCCGCGTAGTGTTAAATAGCAGTATGATAGTTTTCTAGAGACTTGCAAATAAAAAATATCCTAAAATTTCTTGTGGTGCGGGGCGAAAAGCCTGCTAATAATAAAAGGACGGGCAAGATGCCCATCCCACAAGATTGGAGCATCTTTTTTTGTGGAGTTATCTTAGTTCTTTATATAATAACGGGCTGCCTTTTTTCTTTATGACGCAACAACAACTGCGTATTTATGTCCCACCTCACCCCTTAATTCAGCACTGGTTGGGAGTTGCCCGTGATGTAGCTACACCATCAGTATTATTTCGTTCTGCTATCACTGAGTTGGGCAGGTGGCTAACTTATGAAGCTACTAGGGAATGGTTGCCCACTCAAGAAACAATCGTCCAGAGTCCCCTAGCTGCCTGTCCAGCGACTTTTATTGACTCTCGCATACCTGTGGCTGTTGTGCCGATTTTGCGGGCTGGTTTGGGCTTATTGGAGGGAGCTGCTGGTGTACTACCTTTGGCTTCAATTTATCATTTTGGTTTAGTACGCAATGAAGAAACCCTAGAACCTACTTGTTATTTGAATAAACTCCCCGAAAAATTTGACCCGGAAACCAGGGTATTAATTACCGAACCAATGTTAGCTACGGGAGGTTCTATAATGGCAGTAATGGCGGAATTAACCCAAAGAGGTGTTGATTCCTCTTTAACTCGGATTGTTTCTGTGGTTGCTGCACCTGTGGCTTTACAAAAGTTGGCTGCTGTCTATCCCGGTTTAACCATTTACACCGCTACTATTGACGAAACGGTTAATGATCAGGGTTATATTGTACCAGGATTGGGAGATGCGGGCGATCGCATTTTTGGGACTTAAGCTAGGGTGCAGCTAAGGCTGGAAAATAGCTAAGGTATTTTCAAAGTTGCTTATTTTCTAAAAGGCGGTAAAAATATGAGTCAGCAAGATGGTTTTGGTAGTGGTTTTCTCCTGGGAACATTAATTGGTGGTGTGGTTGGGGGTGTTTTGGGTGCGGTGATTACCTCTAGATTAGACTTAACAGCAAACCCAGAAGAAGATAATGGCCTAACTATTGGCGACAATAATGAACCAGGGGTAAATAGAAAAAGACGAATGCGGGCTTCAGCTAATGAAAATTTAGAAATAGAAGCAACCAGGCGATCGCTCGAAGATAAAATCGCCCAACTTAATGCCACAATTGATGATGTGCGGCAGCAATTAGGAAATGTCAAGGGTATTAATATTGGCAATGAATAACTCAGTGTCAGAATCAGGATGTCCGAGATTAAAGGATGAACAGGGTGAAGACAGATATTGTATCACAAATTACCAATTACCAATTACCAATTACCCATTACCAATTACCAGTCTCCACTAGATAACTAGCAACTTAAATTAGTAGTTATATTGTATATTGATTACAAGCCACACAATATGACTTGCACTAAATTAAAATCAATCATGAATCTATGTTTGACATTTAACAGGAAAGTCACCCGGCCATGAATTTACTCATTACAACCTTAGCCACTTTTGTCACCTTTTACAGCTATTTGCTGATTATTCGGGTCTTACTAACTTGGTTTCCCACTGTTGACTGGTCTAGTCAACCATTTGCGGCTTTAAGTCAAATTAGTGACCCTTATTTAAATCTATTTCGTTCCATTATTCCTCCTTTGGGTGGTATGGATTTTTCTCCTATCCTAGCATTTCTAGCCTTGAACATAGTTGGTGATATTCTGAATAATTTAGCCCGTGTTACTTTAGTCACAGGGTTTTAAGGCACAGGTCACTTACTCAAAATCGTGGGGGGTAATTCATGAATTACCCCTAAACTTAATGTTAGTGTGTATGTTAGTGTGTAAAAATTACCTTCTGACTTTACCGCTGAACCCAGCCGCTTTAAACTGTTTCAATTTCAATGGTAAAGGTTGATTACTAGGTACAGAAATTCTCAATTCAAAATCACTGACTCCTGGGGGAACTTCAGCTATGCCACCGAGACGAGTACGATTTTGTAAGATAGGATCATTATTTCTATCATAAATGCGCCCAAAAATATCCGCATCATAGACGGTTTTATTTGTGCTGTTATTAGCTTTACCTGTGACGATAAAACAAGTAGCAGAATTTGAACCGCTGCTAGTTACCACTCCAGTCGCTAGTTCTAAAGGACAATCATGGTAGGAAATATCAGATAATTTAATCTGTGTTAAAGCTAAAGCGGTGGGAGTCCCTATCCAGGAAAGTAACCCCATAAAACCAGCAATAACAATGAAGTGAATTGAGGGTAAACGCATAAAATACACCAGTGAAAATTTCTTAAATAGGGCTTGCTGAATAAGTTGTTTGTGAGGGAAGGGAACAGGGAACAGGGAACAGGGAACAGTTGATATAATATTATCACTATGTAGTCAGGACTTTAGTCCTGTGTTCGAGATACTAGGAGCTAAAGCCACGATTTTTCTAAGTTGTATACTCAGCGTTAATCCTCACATAATCATAACTCAAATCACAACCCCAGGCTTTACCCGTACCATGACCATTTCCCACACCAACGGAAATTAACACCGTATCTGACTGTAGATACTCACCATGAACCGCTGCTTTTAGATATGCACTAGCTGCGGCCTTATCAAAAGCTAAAGGTTGACCATTTTCAAAGAGTAAAATATCCCCTAATTTAATAGAGAGGTTGTCTTGTTCAAAAGGTACACCAGACCGCCCCGCAGCCGCCGCTATCCGTCCCCAATTAGGATCATGACCAAAAATGGCCGCCTTCACTAAAGACGAGCCAACAATGGTTTTTGCGATTTGTCGGGCTGATAATTCATCATAAGCGCCTGTAACCTGTACCTCTATTAAACAAGTTGCACCTTCTCCATCACGGGCGATCGCTTTAGCTAAATATTGACAGACATAAGTTAACATAGCTTCTAACTTCTCCGCTTCTGCACCCATTTCCGTAATTGCGGGAGTGCGAGATTCACCATTTGCTAAAGCGATTAAACAATCATTTGTACTCGTATCACCATCAACTGTGATCGAATTAAAACTTCTATCTGCTGCTCTAGTTAACATTTGTTGCCAAAGTGTAGAGGATACAGCAGCATCACAGGTAACAAAAGCTAACATTGTCGCCATATTGGGGTGAATCATTCCCGAACCCTTAGCAATACCACCGATACGCACTGGACGATCATGTATAATAGTTTCTAATGCAATAGATTTTGTCACTAAATCTGTGGTAATAATTGCGCCTGCGGCTGCATCCGAACCTGTGTCCGAAAGCGCTGCGACTACCTTGGGTATACCATCCCGCAGGATATCCATTTTAATTCTTTGACCAATTACACCCGTAGAAGCTAATAAAATAGATTCCGGGTTAATATTTAATTCCTTAGCTAACAACTCAGCACTTTCTTGAGCGTCCTTAACTCCTTGTTCACCGGTTGCAGCGTTAGCTTGTCCCGCATTACAAAGGATAGCTCTAGCACTATGTTTCCCTTGTAACACTTGCCGACAATAATCTACACAAGCTGCTTTCACATGGCTAGTAGTAAATACACCAGATGCGATCGCTTCCACATCTGATACAATCAAAGCTAAATCGGGTAATCCCGAAGCCTTTAGTCCTGCTGTAATTCCCGCTGCTTTATATCCTCGTGCTGCTGTCACACCACCGGGAATTATTTGCCAATTTGCCATAATTTTGTCCACAATTATTATATTGCCTTTGTTATTAAAATACATTTTGCTGCTAGTTTGATATCAGCGTCCAGTATTTATGTCTACAGGTAATTTTATCTGTTGATGACAATTTTTTTCTCAAAAAATTTCCAACCAACAGACCATAAACCGACCCTAAAGACCAAAAGTAATCACAAATTAGAAAATAAATCAAATCATTCCTCTTTATCTGCGTTTATCTGCGTTTATCTGCGTTTAATTATCCTCAAAAATAAAAGAGAGCCATTAAATGGCTCTCTAAAATCATCAGGGTGCATCTACTTAGCACATTATATAATTCTAGCGCCAAGGGGTTAAACCCCTTTTTTTTATTTTACCGATAAAAAGAGAGCTAAATTAGTTCTCCCAATCATCAAGTTGCGTCTTCCTATCAGATAATAATTACCCTACATTGGACTATTGAGTTTTTCCTCTACTAATTGATTAGTCAGTTTCGGTTCTGCGCGTTTATCGGTTTTTTTCAGAACTTGTCCCACGAAAAAGCCCTTCAGGTTGGTATTACCTTTGCGGTATTTTTCTACCTGTTGAGCGTTAGTAGCAATGATTTCATCAATAATGGGTTCAAGAATGGTACGATCTGAGATCAGTTCTTGACCAGCAAAAGCCGTTTCTGGAGAAACACCATTTAATAAATCTGTGAGTTTTTCCTTAGCTTGGGCGTTACTGATTTTACCATTTTCAATGCGGGTAATTACATCAGCCAAATTAGTAGCAGTCAGTTTAATTTCTGATATAGTCAGTTTTTGTTTATTCAAGTAAGCCGCAATATCCTGAGTAATCCAATTAGCTGCCGCCTTGGGATTTGCACCTAAAGCGATCGCCTTTTCAAAATAATCTGCGACTGGTTTATCCTCAGTTAAAACCCTAGTATCATAAGCCGAAAGTCCTAAATTATTCTCATAATCATGGCGTTTTTGGGCAGGTAGTTGGGGTAATTCATTTAACCATGTATCTAATTCTGTTTGTGTAACCTCAATGGGCGCTAAATCTGGTTCAGGGAAGTAACGATAATCACTAGAACCTTCCTTAACTCGCATACTGCTAGTGCGTTGTGAACCTTCTTCCCAGAGACGAGTTTCTTGAATAATTTTCTCTCCTGATTCAATAGCGGCTATTTGACGCTCAATTTCATAATCAATCGCTTTTTGAATCGCACTAAAGGAGTTCATATTCTTGATTTCCACCTTAGTACCAAATTTCTCTTGTCCCACAGGACGCACAGAAATATTCACATCACAACGCAGAGAACCTTCCTGCATATTACCATCACTAACACCAAGATAACGGACAATGCGCCGTAATTCTTGGGCATATTCAGCCGCTTCTTGTCCCGTCCGCAAATCCGGTTCAGAAACAATTTCTACCAAAGGAACACCAGCGCGGTTATAATCTACAAGAGAGTAGGTAGAACCAGAAAGCCGTTCACTCCCTGCGTGAACAAGCTTACCTGCGTCCTCTTCCATGTGTAAGCGAGTGATACCAATGCGTTTACGTTTGGGGTTTCCTGTATCATCTAGCAATTCAATTTCTATCCAACCATGTTCAGCTATGGGTAAATCATATTGGGAAATTTGGTAATTTTTAGGTAAATCAGGATAAAAATATTGTTTGCGGTCAAATTTACTATACCGAGCGATTTGACAATTCAAAGCCAAACCGGTTTTAACAGCGTATTCAAGAACCTTAGCGTTAAGTACAGGTAAAACACCTGGTAAACCCATGCAAACTGGGTCAATGTTAGTATTAGGGTCAGCGCCAAAAGCAGTAGAACTGCTGGAGAAAATTTTTGTATTGGTACTGAGTTGACAATGGGTTTCTAAGCCAATAATTGCTTCATATTCAGTTTTAACTGGTGTGGCTGTAGTCATATCCAAATTTTACAGTTTTTACTCTTTGGTACTATTTTAGCGGTTTTGTTTGGCGGTTTTGTGCCAACATGAATAGGATTTACGCCGCATATCCCATATTTTGCATTTCATCTTGTAATATAGCTTGAATTTTGC
>NZ_KE384614.1:37295-42747 GCF_000426905.1 Dolichospermum circinale AWQC131C | reverse complement strand
CCCCTCCCCGCAAGCGAGGAGGGGGCTTAAGATGTACCTCATAAGAGCGGAAACCCCTGTATATTGGGACACAGCATTGCTGTATCCCAAATCAGGAAACTAAGCAATCAAAATAAAATCGCTACTAGCAAGGGTAATATCAAGATTCCCTAAACGAGCAAACTCAAACACCGTTCCTGTACCCAAAATATTACCATCCTGATTATAAAATAAACTACCAGTGCTTTGACTATAAACAATCCGGGCATTACTAGCGTTGACCAATTCATCATCATCAACAACTGCGAAATCAGTTAGAGACTGTCCTAAAGTATTAGTAATGGCATTGAAAGTTCCCAGACTGAGAGCAATTTTGTCCTGTCCGGCATCAAACTGAGTAATATAATCAACACCTAAACTGCTGCTAAATACCCCATTACCTTGGAAGCGATATTGATCATTACCAGTGCCACCGTTGAGAATATCATTACCTGCTCCTCCCCAGAGGGTATCATTTCCTCCTAACCCTTGCAGTTGGTCATTGCCATCACCACCATTTAAGGTATTATTTAGAGCATTACCTGTGAGACGGTCATTTCCTGTACCACCTGTGGCATTTTCGATGACGTTATTAGCAGAGAGAATCAGTTTAAGATTACTATTGACTGTTTGTGAAGTTGCAACACCCAAATTTACATTTACAGCAGCAGTCGTCCCCGTAAAGTCAAGATTATCAATACCCCCTGTGGTTGTTTCCGTAATTGTGTCCGTTCCCAAAGCTGTATTTGCTAGGAAACGATAGGTATCATTTCCATCAAGACCGGTCAGGGTATTGTTGGCACTATTACCTTGGAAAACGTTATTATTGGCATTACCTGTACCATTGATAGCTGCTGTTCCGGTTAAAGTCAAGTTTTCCACACCACTGGGCAGAGTAGTAGTCACAGAAGCACTGAGGGTATCAGTGATAGTTGTAGTAGCCGTTTTTGCTGTGCCAAGGGTAGCATTAATTGGAGAAGCCAGGTTGAGAGTAAAGGTTTCATTAGCTTCATTCAGAGAATCATTGAGAATGGGAATATTGATCACTTGACTGGTAACACCAGGGTTAAAGGTGAGAGTTCCGGTGGTGCTGGTATAGTCTGATCCTGCTATGGCCGTACCGTTAGCAGTGGCATATTGAACGGTAATAGTTTGGGTGCTGGCGTTGGAGAGAGTAACAGTATAGATGACATTTTGAGGATTGGTATTACCTTCAACTATAGTCTGGTTGGCACTGAAGTTAATGGTAGGTTGGAGGTCATTATCAGTAATATTAACCGTTGCTGCTGTGTTAGTTGTGCTAACGGTATACCCTGTACCTGTGGCTAAAGTGAGAATAGCGGTTTCCGTGGCTTCAAAAATCGTGTCATTTGTGGGTGTTAATGTGACAATTGCCGTGCTACTCCCTGCTGCAAAGGTGACGCTAGTTGGTAAGCTGGTGTAATCAGCGCCGTTTGTAGCTGTTCCAGTTAAGGTATAATTGACCGTTACAGCTTGATTGATATTTCCTCCCACTCTTGTCAGCGTAAACTCTCCTGGATTAGCAGTGATTCCTGTAGCAGTTTCCGCAGCACTAGCATCAGTAGCCGCAACGGAAATAACCGGAAGCGCGGAAGAGTCATCATTGGTAATTGTGCCTGTCACCGCTGTTGTTGTCCCAATGGTGTAACCTGTTCCTGTTGCTAATGTTAAAGCCACAGTTTCATTACTTTCAACAAAGGTATCGGCTGTGGGGTCTATGGTTAAAGTGGCTGTACTTGCACCCGCAGCAAAGGTAATAGTTCCAGTAGTTGCAGTAAAACTGTCTGCACCTGTTTGGGTATAGTCGGTATTGAAAGTAGCGTTGCCACCTACGCCATAATTTACCGTTAAAGCATTAGCTGTAGTTCCTGTGCGGGTGAAGGTGTAAACCAAATTGGTCGGTCCATCTTCGACCACACTAGCAGGAGATACAGCTAGACTAATACTGGGTAAATCATTATCAGCAATATTGACTACTGCACTGGTTGTGACATCCAGAGCGTAACCTGTACCTGTGATTAAGGTGAGAATAGCGGTTTCTGTGCCTTCAAAAATATTGTCGTCTGTAGGTGTAACAGTGACAATGGCGGTGCTATCACCTACTGCAAAGTTGACAGTTCCCGGTAGACTACTATAGTCAGTGGCGTTGGTAGCAGAACCGCTTAAAGTATAGTTGACTGTAATAGGTTGAGTTAAATCACCTGTCCGAGTTAAAGTGAACGTACCAGGATTAGGAGTAACACCTGTAGCAGTTTCCCCAGCATTGCTATCGGTAGCCGCAAGGGTAATAATTGGCAGATCATCATTGGTAATAGTTCCCACACCTTGAGCTTTGGTAATCGTTGCGTTAGTTGCATTGCTCAGATTAACGGTAAAGGTTTCGGGGTTTTCGCTCTTGATATCACCAACAACCGCAACGTTGACAGTTTTACTGGTTTCTCCAGGGGCAAAGGTGACAGTGAACGTGGCCGCGTTATAGTCTAAATCAGCGGTGGTAGCTGTGCCGTCGGCGGTAGCGTAGTTAACTGTTATAGGTTGGCTGCTGGGGTGAGAGAGGGTAAGGGTGAAGGTGGCATTAGTAGTACCGCTATTACCTTCCGTGACGCTGACATCGTTAATACTAATACTGGGTTGGGGATCATTGTCAGTAATATTAACGGTGGCACTGGTAGTAGTTCCCAAAATATAGCCTGCACCTGTGGCTAGGGTGAGAATAGCGGTTTCTGTGCCTTCAAAGATGTTATCGTCTGTAGGTGTGACGGTGACGGTGGCGCTGCTCACACCTGCTGCAAAGTTGACAGTTCCCGGTAGACTACTATAGTCAGCACCGTTGGTAGCGATTCCGCTGAGGGTGTAGTTGACTGTAATCGCTTGAGTTAAATCACCAGTCCGAGTTAAGGTGAAAGTACCAGGATTGGGAGTAATTCCTGTAGCAGTTTCCCCAGCATCGCTATCAGTAGCCGTAACAGTAATTGCTGCGGGAATCGCGGGAATAGATAACTGGTTGCCATTGGTATCAAATAATGCTATATAGCTATCCTGCCCTCCCTGATTGGTGTAGGTAGGGAAACTGCCATCAGTCCAACCACTGATATAAATATTACCCAGGTTATCAATACTCAAACCATTAGCATAATCATTTGAGCTTGTACCAAATTGCTTAACCCAAAGTCTCGTTCCACTGGTGTTATATTTCGCTAAAAAGCCGTCATAGCCTCCTAAAGCCGTATTTCCTGTCAATTGACCGCTAGTCCAACCTGCAACATAAGTATTACCAGCGCTATCTGTTTTGGAGGCAATAGAATAGTCTTCGGAGGTTGTCCCAAATTGTCTAACCCAAGCCAGGGTTCCCGTGGTGCTATATTTGGCAACAAAACCATCATAAGAACCTAAACTGGTGTTGCCACTGAAAGCACCATCGGTATAGCCAGTAATAAAGACATTTCCTGTACTATCGGTACTAATGCCATTGATATTGGCATAATTATTTCCAGATGAACTGAGTTGTTTAACCCAAGCCTGAGTTCCACTGGAGTTGTACTTACTAACAAAGACATCAAAACCACTAACATTTGTATTTCCAGCAAATGCCCCTGCTGTTGAACCTAAAACATAGATATTATCGTTACTATCTAGGCTAACGCCTATTGCTTCATCATCTTGGTTTGTACCAAACTGTTTGATCCAGGTTTGAGTGCCATTGGTGTCGTATTTGGCAATATAAGCGTCATAAGCTCCTTGGGTGACATTACCCGCAAATGCACCATAGGTTTTACCAATTATATAGCTATTGCCATTACTATCAACACTAATTCCAACAGATGTATCATCGGCAGCAGTACCAAATTGTTTTACCCAAGCTAGGGTTCCAGCAGCAGTATATTTAGTAATAAACCCATCGTTACTACCGAGATTGGTTGCTCCCGTAAAAGCTCCATTGGTGTATCCAGCAGCATAAACATTGCCAGCGTTATCATTACCAGTTCCCAAGGCATAATCAGTACCAGAAGTACCGAACTGTTTAATCCAGGCTTGACTGCCATCGGGGTTATATTTAGTAATATAACCATCATAGTTGCCGGCGTTAGTATTTCCTGCAAAAGCACCATTGGTATAGCCTGCTGCAAAAACACTGCCAGCACGGTCGTTACTGACTCCACTATTTCGCTCTTGACCAGATGTTCCAAACTGCACTGGCCAATAAGCGGTTGAAGTAGCAACCTGTAAGCTATAGTTGGTATTGTTTCCAGCCGCAGGTCGGAAAACTCTTACATAATAGGTTCCAGCGTCAACTACGGAACTTACAACTTCATTAGCAGTTCCAGTTTTAATACCTTGGGCTATAGTGCGACCTAAGCCGTCAACTAACCAAACATTGGCATTGGCAGTCAAATTGGTAAGTTTAAGTTGGACATTACCAGTTGTGGTGACATTGAAGCGATAAAAATCAAATAAATCTGTATCACCTACAAAGTCTGTAACTGATTGGGGATTGGTAAAGTTAATTGTACCTAAATCCTTAACTTGGTCTACTACTTCTAAAATTAAGTTCTTACCTGTGGAAGTAGGCGCAAAGGCTAAACTGCTGCTAATATCTATGCCTTCAATGCTGTTAAAGCTCTTGGTTGTGGCAGAACCATAAGTTAAAACCGTGAATTTAGTGCCAATAGTTGGTGTAAATCCACCGGTTAAATTCAGTTTGAGGATACCACCTATATCTGCTGCACCGCTAATGTTGAATTTATCAAAGGTGGTGGCACTGCTTAATTCTAAGTTGAGTGTTCCTGTACCGCTTTGGCTGTAGTCACCAGTAACAGTTAATGTCCCAATGGTATTACCAGGATTGATTTGACCGCCACTATTGTTAACATTACCTGTGATAGTTCCGATTCCTGTGAGGTTTCCACCTTGTAGGTTCAATGGACTGTAATCAAAGGACAGACTCCCTCCACTGAGGTTAGTCGTTCCGGCTGTCTGTGTATAACCGCCGGTAAATCTTAATTTCCCTTTCTTAACATCAACTGTACCTGTGTTGTTGAAGAAAGCACTAATGTAAGATTCATCAGTAGTTGTGCCGTTGGATTTGGTGAAAGTCCCGGCATTATTAAAAGTAGCTTTATTTCCAGTGTAGTTGTAGTAAAAATCAGCATCACCTTGGAGGTCAATAGTCCCAGTGCTGGTATTATTCCAAATTGCTCCGTTGCTAGTGTATAATCCTCCATTACCAGTCCAAACTGTTGTTCCTGTGGTTTCTAGGGTAGTTCCATCGAGATTTGGATAGTTACCACTCAGGTTTAATGTACCACTGACGGTCTTTTTCCCTGTACCGCTTAATGTACCACCACTCCAGTTCAGTTGGTTGGAAATTGTTAAAGCACCTGCTCCCGTGAGAGTTCCACTGATTAAATTGACA
>NZ_KE384614.1:36054-37285 GCF_000426905.1 Dolichospermum circinale AWQC131C | reverse complement strand
AGACCAAGTAGAAGCGGCATTAACTGTAGTTGTTCCACTTTCTATGTTGAAGTTACCCGCACCCGTGACACTATTACCTGCATCAAAATTGTAGGTGTTACTAGTAATTTTTAATGTCGCTCCACTATCAATACTGAATGCACCGCTATTACTTCCCCCACCTGAAAGATTTAATGTTCCTGTCTTAACTTGGACTGTACCTGTGTTGTTGAAACCGAAGCCTACATAGGATTCATCTGTAGTTGTACCGTTGGATTTGGTGAAAGTACCAGCGTTGTTGAAGGTGGCAGTAGAGTAATAATAAAAATCTGCGTCACTCTGTAAGTCAATAGTTCCTGTGCTGGTATTGTTCCAAATTGCGTTGTTAGTACCGTTCAAATAGCCAGTACCTGTCCAGACGGTTGCACCTGATGTTTCTAAGGTTGTTCCATCTAGGGTTTGATAACCGCTCAGGTTTAATGTACCACTGACGGTCTTTTTCCCTGTACCGCTTAATGTGCCTCCTCCACTCCAGTTGAGTTTGTTAGAAATGGTTAAAGCACCTGTTCCGGTGAGAGTTCCTCCTGCTGTTAAATTGACGGGAGCAGACAAAGTAGAGGCAGCGCCAATATCCAGATTTCCCGAATTATTGACGAAAACTGCTCCTGAGTAGTTAAAAGCGGGAACAATTTTGACTGTAACATAACTAACAACAAAATTGCCAACTCCAGTAATGTTAGTGCCTGTATTGAAGTTGTAATCAGCATTACCAGTGATGTTTAATGTCGCTCCCGCATCAATACTGAAATTACCAGTATTAGTTCCTCCTGAATACAGAGTTAATGTCCCAGCCTTAACTTGGACTGTACCTGTATTGTTGAAAAGTCCACTAATGGAAGATTCACCTGTAGTTGTACCGTTCGATTTAATTAGTGTTCCGGCATTATTGAAGGTGGATAGATTTCCATACCATTGATAAAAATCAGCATCATCTTGTAGGTCAATAGTGCCAGTGCTGGTATTGTTCCAAATTGCTCCGTCGCCAGTGTATAATGTTCCATTACCAGTCCAAATTGTTGTTCCTGTGGTTTCTAGGGTTGTTCCACCTAGTAGGTGACCGCCGCTCAGGTTTAATGTACCACTGACGGTCTTTTTCCCTGTACCGCTTAATGTCCCTCCACTCCAGTTGAGTTGGTTGGAAATTGTTAAAGCACCTGTTCCGGTGAGAGTTCCTCCTGCTGTTAAATTGACG
>NZ_KE384614.1:13853-36044 GCF_000426905.1 Dolichospermum circinale AWQC131C | reverse complement strand
AGACCAAGTAGAAGCGGCATTAACTGTAGTTGTTCCACTTTCTATGTTGAAGTTACCCGCACCAGTAATGCTATTACCTGAATTGAAGTTGTAGTCAGCAGTGATTCTTAATGTCCCTCCCGCATCAATACTGAAATTACCAGTATTAGTTCCTCCTCCACCAAGGTTCAAAGTCCCAGCCTTAACTTTAACTGTACCTGTGTTGTTGAAAACGAAGCCGGCAAAGTCTGCAAATGTTGTACCATTGGATTTGGTGAAAGTTCCAGCATTATTAAAAATGGATTGATTTCCAGATTGTTGAGAAAAAATGCTATCTTTTTGTAAGTCAATAGTTCCAGTGCTGGTATTATTCCAGATTGCTCCGTTGTAGGCATAGAACGTAGCACTTCCTGTCAAAACTGTTGCTCCTGACGTTTCTAGGGTAGTTCCATCGATTATGAGATTGCTACCCCAGTCTAATGTACCACAGTTTAATGTACCACTGACGGTCTTTTTCCCTGTACCGCTTAATCCGCCACCACTCCAGTTGAGTTGGTTGGAAACCGTCAAAGCACCAGTTCCGTTAATAGTTCCACTCGTCAGATTCAAAACACCATTAGCACCAACCGTACTTACACCATTCAGGGTGAGGGTAAAACCATTGTTATTGAGGGTTTGGGTTCCGGTGGTTCCACCAAGATTTAATCCAGACAGGGTTCTGTCGAGATTCAAGAGAACGGTATAAGTGCCGTCGAGATCGATGTAAGCAATATCGGCTGTGGTTGGTACTGTGCCAGGATTCCAGTTAGCAGCAGTATCAAAGTTTCCGTCAACACTGTTTTTCCATGAAATATTAGCCATTGGATTAAATTCCCTCAGTGGTTAAGTTCAGTATATTTACGCTTGATTTTTCGACTGATTATTAAACTTGAGTGGACTGAAAAGTAACTAACACAACATAAATAACATTCTGGTTTAGGTTTAGTTGACGAAAATTTTACTATGTTTATACAGATATGTCTATATTTTCTACATAAAAATTTACATAAAAATTAGGACTTACGCACTGTACAAATTCACTATAACGGGACGAAAATCCGTCGTTTTCGGCTTTGGGAATAACTAATTGAGTACGGTGCGTCGGACACGATATTTTGAGAAAAAACAGATTTCTTGTATCTGACGCACCCTACAAGAGATAAAATTCACATTACATATTTAGAGATTGCGTGAAACAAAAACCGTGGTTCATTTACCAACAAAATCACTGTAAAGCGTTAAGCATTTTTAAAAAAGCTAAGTAAGTGAACGGAAAAAACCGACATAAGTAACGAAAAGTAAAGTTGCCCAAAACCTCTTCCCTGTTCCCTGTTAAGAGTTCCCTGTTCCCTTGTCATAACGACAATTTTTAACGCCAACCTAATTAAAACAAACTTTTCAGCTTCTTGAGTTTAAACTAACACTTGTGCTTTTTCCTCTTCCAGCTTTACCTGAGCCTCTGCTTCCAGAAACTCAGCCACTTGTGCCTCAATTTCGTCGCGCACAATTTGACGATATTCCAAGAAATGCTCAATTTGAGCGCAAACAGATAAATAGCTACTGATACCACCAGGATTATGCTTGTACATACTCCAAAGATTACGCCAGAATTGCCAACGGGTATTACGTAACACACCTTGTCGCCAGCAAATAGTTAATAACGCCCGCAATACCTTCCAATTCAAGGGTTTTTTTGCACCTTTGCCCTTTTTCGGGTAAGTAGCTTCACCTAAAATGCGGTAGTGACGGTAAGCACGATCTAAAAATCGTGATGGTTCGTATAATTCCCAAAATGCTTCTACATATTCACTAGCAATTTCTGCTAAAGGCCTTGTAGGGACAAAATTCATCAACGTAGTTTGATTAATATTTGCAGATTTACTGCGGAGTCGGTTTTCCTTTGCTAATCTATGCCATAATGCAGTATCAGGAAGGGCTTGAAGCATACTAAATAAAGCAGTGGGAATTGATGTCTGCTCTACAAATTTGACAATTCTCGCCCCAGCCCCCGACTTTTCACCATCAAAACCAATAATAAAACCTGCCATAACTCGCAGTCCAGAGCGCGTAATCTTATATACCGCTTCACTCAGGGAATCCCGCGTATTTTGAAATTTTTGAGTAAAAGCGAGGCTTTCTTCGTCAGGGGTTTCAATACCCAAGAACACAGACCCGAAATTACACCTGACCATGGCATCCATTAGTTCTTGATCTTGGGCTAAATCCACGGAAGCCTCTGTCGCAAAGGAGAAAGGATACTCATGTGCAACCATCCAAGGTTGTAGTTCTTTTAAGAATAATTTAACGTTGCGTTTATTACCAATGAAGTTATCATCTACCATGAAAATACTGCGTCGCCAACCCAATTCATAAAGATAATCAAGTTCGGCGAGGAGTTGCGCTGGTGACTTGGTGCGAGGTTTGCGACCATAGAGAACAATAATATCACAAAATTCACACTGGAAGGGACAACCACGGGAAAATTGTACTGACATTTCCGCATAAGCATCAAATTCTAGCAAATCAAAGCGAGGGATGGGAGTATTTGTGACATCTGGCTTTTCACCACCTGAGCGGAATATTCCTGAAGTTTCACCACGGCTAATTGCATCTATAAATAATGGTAAGGTAATTTCTCCTTCATCCAAAATTAAATAATCTGCACCCACATCTGTGACTTCTTGGGGTAAAGCTGTTGGATAGGGTCCACCCACCGCTACACGCTTACCGCGCCCTTTTGCTTCTTGAATCTGTGCCAGCAAATCCTCTTTTTGCACAATCATTGCTGATAAAATCACTAAATCAGCCCAAGCCCATTCTGCTGCTGTAATTTGGCGAATATTCCGGTCTACTAACTTAAAATTCCACTCTTGGGGTAAAATTGCCGCTACCGTCACCAAACCCAAAGGTGGTAACATGGCTTTGCGGTCTAGTAAAGCTAGTGTTTTTTCAAAAGACCAAAAACTTTTCGGAAACAGTGGATATATTAGTAAAACATTCATGATATTAATTGTCAACCCTGAATTTTGCTTGTAGCTTGATTTTAAACAAAGACTGAAGATAGGAAATATTGTTCACAAGAAAATCGCAAAAAAGGCACGGAAGCCACTTTAGACAGTGGAGGAAGTGCCAACGGCGAATTTATTCGCCGAGCATAAGATATAATTGAACCGTAAGTAAGAACAACCAAGAACACTCTAAATTACTGCTTCTACTTTTTCGGCTGCTTGTTCTTTAACGAGTACATAGGGTTTTTCCGCACCTTGGGCTAAATACGCGGCTAATTGACTTTCGATTTCGTCGCGGACAATTTGCCGGTATTCCATAAAATGCTCAATGTGGGCGCAGGTAGAAACGTATTGTTCAACCACTTTCGGGTTATGCTTGAGAATACTAAAGAAGTGATGCCAGAATTTCCAGCGAGTTTGTCGTTTAAATCCTTGTCGCCAAATTACAATTAGTAAGGCTCTGACAACTACCCATTCTGGCATTTTTGCTGGTACTGTGTATTTAGCTGAACCTAACATCATAAAACAGCGATAGGTGCGGTCTAAATAGGCAACTGGGTCATATAAAGCACAGAAAGCCTCCACATATTCCCTAGCTAATTCTTCTAAAGGACGGGTAGGAATGAAGTTCATCAATGTGGTTTGATTGATGTTCCCATCTTGATTTTCCCGTAATCTTCCTTCTTTTTTCAAGCGATGCCACAATGCAGTATTGGGTAATGCTTGTAACATAGCAAAAGTTGTAGAAGGGATAGCTGCTAATTCAGCGAAGCGGACAATGCGCGAGCCTGCACCAGTCTTTTCACCATCAAAGCCAATAATAAACCCAGCCATGGGTCGCAAACCTGCTTTGATAATAGTTTCTACAGATTCAGCCAAGGAACTGCGAGTATTTTGGAACTTCTTAGTTAGTTGTAAACTATCTTCATCTGGGGTTTCAATGCCCAAAAATACCGCTTTAAAACCACAATCTACCATCAATTCCATCATTTCGGCATCTTGTGCCAAATCAATGGAAGCTTCCGTGTCAAAATTGAAAGGATATTGATGTTGTTCCATCCAAACTTTTAACTCTTTGAGCAACAATTTTACATTACGTTTGTTGCCAATAAAGTTATCATCTACCATGAAAACACCCCGCCGCCAACCCAACTCATAGAGATAATCTAACTCTGCTAAAAGTTGTGCAGGGGTTTTAGTTCTCGGTTTGCGTCCATATAAAACAATGATGTCGCAAAATTCGCACTGGAAGGGACAACCGCGCGAAAACTGCACCGACATCATATCATAGGCATTAAACTCCAACAAATCAAAGCGGGGAATGGGTGTAGTTGTGACATCAGGCTTTTCAGTAGCGCGGAAAACTCCAGATTTTTCTCCCCGTTGTACCGCTGCTACAAACATGGGTAAAGTAATTTCTCCCTCGTCGAGAATGAGGAAATCTGCCCCTGCTGCTTCCACCTCATGGGGTGTAGAGGTGGGGTAGGGACCACCCAAAGCTACCAACTTACCGCGTTTTTTTGCTTCTCGAATTTGTGCCAATAAGTCTTGTTTTTGAACAATCATGGCGGAAAAAATCACCATATCTGCCCATGCCCACTCTTCCTCAGTGGCAGCGCGGATGTTACGATCTACAAGTTTAAATTCCCATTCTTGGGGTAAAATTGCCGCTACCGTTACTAAACCCAAAGGTGGTAATAACACCTTTCTGTCAACCAGCGCCAGAATTTTCTCATAAGACCAAAAGGTTTTTGGAAATATTGGATAAACTAGCAAAACACGCATAGTATCACCCCTCACGATTTATTTGTGATCTAACTGTAACTAAAATTCAGACTAATTGACTTTTTTCTCAATTTGTCCGTTGTATGTGAGAATGGGGGGATTGTCAAAATCAGGATATCCAGGATTTAAGGATGAACATGATGAAGACTGGAATTTCATCACTGATTACTTATCATATTTTATACAGCTTGCGACTTAATAATTAGCAACTTGGGTTAATATAATTTCTATGGATAGTACAAGTTCTGTTGTATGTGAGAATAGGTAAAGAATTTTTATAGTTCAGGAGTTCCACCGTGCTGGCTCAATTAGATCGTATTACTATTAATCCTAATGTTTGCCTTGGACAACCAACAATTCGGGGAATGAGGATTACTGTGGGCTTTGTGTTGAAATTACTGGCTAGTAACCTTTCGGTTCAGGAAGTTTTAGCGGCTTATCCAGAATTAGAGGATGAAGATATTCGACAGGCGCTTAACTACGCAGCTTGGACTGTTTAAAGTTATAATTGAATTTACCAAATATTTCAATTAAATAGAATTATGTTGAGAATTTCTGTATTTCTTGATGGTGCAAATTTCTTTTTCATGCAAAAGAACGCACTATGTTGGAAGGTAGATCCTAAAAAGATTCTTGATTATATTGAGACAGAAGGTAATATTGTTGATGCCTTTTATTATATTGGACATGACACACCGCCTGAAGCAAAACAACAGTCATATTTAGACGCATTACCTTTAATGGGTTATTCACTTATTACAAAACCAATAAAAACAATTTATGATGCGAATACTGGACTAACAAAACAGAAGGCTAATTTAGATATTGAAATAGTTTTGGATATGTTTAACACTATAGACAGCTATGATAAAGCTGTATTAATTAGTGGGGATGGAGATTTTGAAAGGGCATTGACCTTATTAAGGGCGAACGGAAAACAATTTACTGTAATAGCTACCGATAAATTTATCGCAAGAGAATTAAGGAATGTTGCTGGAAGACACTATATTCGTTTTGATGATATTAGAGATAAGGTTGAGAAAACTTTATCCTAATATTTTGCTAAAGCGGATAAGTTAGATATTGAAACTTCCGCCTGATTTAGATTGCTATATTCTAAATGAAATTGCTAAACTTAAGAGGCTAAATCGTTATGTTGGTGGGATAAATGATTTCTCAAGTGGCTAAGAAATTAGACAAGACCCAAACTATTGGGCGGCAACAGTTAAGCAAGATACAGCAGGTAAATAAACAAGAAATTGGGGGAGCAAGAATGTACGCTATTGCTTTTGATATGGATATTGAATCACTGAAGCTGAACTACGGTGATCCATACAACAATGCTTATGGTGAAATTGCGAAAATTTTGCAAAGGAAAGGTTTCACTCGGCAACAAGGCAGTGTTTATTTTGGGGATACAAACACTATTAATGCTGTTACGTGTGTGCTTGCTGCAATTGATTTATCTCAAAATCTCCCATGGTTTGCGGCATCAGTTAAAGATATTCGTATGCTGAGAATTGAAGAATTTAATGACTTAATGCCCGCTGTTCAACAGAATAAGTAAGTTTGGTCTCTTCGTGTTTGTTTGATAAGGTGCGTTACTTTTTTAACCCACCTTTTTTCTTTGCATGGGAGCGATGTTTGCGGTAAGGGAGCGATCGCATGAGATACACTAGAAGAGTGCGATCGCTCTCATTGTCAAGTTAAATTATTATAAATTACGCGAAATCTCTCTAAAACTCTCTTCTCTTCGTATCCTTCGTGTCTTCGTGGTTTATTCTTCCCAATCTTCAAACCGTAAACCATTTACCCGGCTAAACTCTCGGACATTATGCGTTACTAATATCAAATTATTTACCATAGCAATAGCCGCAATTTGTAAATCATTAGCACCAATAATAATTCCTTTCGCTGATAATTCTGCACGAATTCTGCCATAAATGAAAGAAGCATCATCATCAAACGGCAATGAAACAAATAACTTGAGAAACTCTTGCTGTCTATCCAGGGTTTTTTCAAGATTATTACTTTTCATAGCACCATAAAATAACTCACCTTTAACTACTGAACAAACCGCAATATCCGCAATATTTGTTGATCGTAACCGCTGCCGAATTGCCAAAGACTTACCATTAAGATAACGAGCGCAAACATTAGTATCTAGCAAATAAATCATGCAGCTTCTTCTCTTTGGGCAAAATTATCCTCATCATCAATAACAATAGGATCATCTTGACAACTACCATAAGTTTGTTCAAAAAAACCAGGAGGCCAGCCTAATTCCTCTGGTGATTTTTGCTGAGATTTACCTTTTGTGTATATATCATGTTTTTGTGACTTGAACTGTAAAAACTCAATAAAATTTAAAACCTCCTCCTGTTGTTGAGGGGTTAGATTTTGGACTATTTCTAAAATAGATTTTTGCCTTTCTACTGCTTGAGTCATAATTAAAAATCCTCCTCTTCTAAATTTACAACTATTGTAGGTTGGGTAGACGCAAGGAAACTCCACACTATGATTTATTTTATCTAATTTTATCGAATATGTTCGGTTGTGAGCGATCGCCGTGAAGTATATTTACAGCACTTCCCGGTGTTATGAGGTACATATCTAGCGGGCAAGACTTGTACTGAGCTTGCCGTTCGCGTAGCGTGGCGTTAGCCATAGTATGCCCGCACTACAAGAGTTTCATGATTCAACTTTGTACCTCATAAGAGCAGAAACCGCTGTAAGTGCTAAACCTAGTGTACTGATGACTTACGCAAAATACCTCTTAAACTCTCTTCTCTTTGTATCCTTCGTGTCTTCGTGGTTTATTCTTTCTTGACTTCTACCTTTTTGATTTGCGAGGGATATCTTCAACCCCGTCCGCTATAGTTTGCTCCCATAACTGTCTCTCAGAAACCTCCTCTTGCCACAGTGTTTCATTCTGCCTTAAAACAGTAAAAGCTTCATTGGCTCGTGTCAGAAACAAAGACCTGCGATAATTCTCAATAGCTCGATCTAAAACTGATTGAATTGTCTCACCAGAGTCCTCTACCATCGTTAGTAGAGTTTTATGTGTGGTTTCACTGATACTAACTTTTAGCTCAGGCATGACTTGTTCTCATAACTCACTAACCAATTATTATAGCAGTTGCCAGGGCGATACCTTCGGTAAGCTTCGCTAACGCATGAGATAAACTATAAGAAGTGCGATTCCCATTTATTATGCTATTGATCAACCCATTATATAAGTAATAAATTTATCATTCATGCCTTTGTCTCGCGTAGTAACACTGATTGTTGGCCTCATCGTCATTTTGGCGTTAACCCTATGGCTAATTGATTCTCTCTCTCGGCTGTACTGGCAGTTGTCCTATTCACCATTGTTGGGTAATTTACTATTATTACTGCTAATTTTCTTGATTGGTGGTTTAATCGCCGCCTTTGTCTATTATGTACTAGTGCTGCGAAAAGGGGAAGAAAAATCCCGACGACAACGCCAAAGAGTGACTCCAGCCCAAATTCCTGCGGCTAAATCTGATGCGGCTTCTTCCACTCTACAAGCAGTGCGTCAACAAGTAGCCCAAATTCAAGATGAGGTGACACGCCAAGCTTTACTCAGTCGCACTAGGGACATTGAGGCTAATTTAGCTAGGGGGGAAATTCAAGTGGTTGTCTTTGGCACAGGAAGCGCCGGCAAAACTTCCCTAGTTAATGCCATTATGGGGCGGATAGTGGGTGAAGTCAACGCACCTATGGGGACAACTCAGGTGGGAGAAACCTATTGTTTACGGTTGAAGGGTTTGGAACGGAAGATATTAATTACCGATACTCCAGGGATTTTAGAACCAGGGGTGGAGGGTACGGAACGGGAACAATTGGCTAGGGCTTTGGCCACGGAAGCAGATTTACTGTTATTTGTGGTAGATAATGATTTACGCCGTTCTGAATATGAACCACTGCGGGGGTTGGCGGAAATTGGTAAGCGATCGCTTTTAGTGCTAAATAAAACGGATTTATATACTGATACTGATAGGGATGTGATTTTGGGGAGATTGCGGTCAAGAGTACGGAGTTTTATTGCTACTAATGATGTGGTAGCGATCGCTGCTAACCCGCAAATAGCTAAGTTAGAAACCGGTGAAACCTTCCAGCCAGAACCAGATATTATACCTCTGTTGCGGCGCATGGCCTCTATCTTACGGGCTGAAGGTGAGGATTTAGTGGCAGATAATATTCTTTTACAATCTCTGCGTTTAGGGGAAGAAGCCCGCAAACTCATAGATTCCCAGCGTCGTCGTCAAGCTGATAAAATCATCGTTCGTTATCAATGGATTGGGGCAGGGGTGGTTTCTGTGACACCATTACCAGTAGTAGATTTACTGGCTACTGCTGCCGTTAATGCCCAAATGGTTGTAGAAATTGGTAAGATATACGGTTGCGATTTAAACATGGAAAGGGGTAAGGAATTAGCCCTATCTTTAGGAAAAACTATTGCTGGTTTAGGTATCGTCAAAGGGGCAATTCAATTATTATCAACAGCTTTACAACTCAATGTAACTACTTTTGTTGTCGGTAGAGCAATTCAAGGTGTAACAGCCGCTTATTTAACCCGCATTGCTGGGAAAAGCTTTATTGAGTATTTTCGTCATGATCAAGATTGGGGTGACGGGGGAATGACAGAAGTAGTACAACAGCAGTTTCAGATTAATCGCCGAGATGAGTTTATCAAAGTTTTTGTTCAAGAAGCGATCGCTAAAGTTGTTAAACCTTTAACTGATAGCTTTACAGACAAAGAAGAATATAAGTAAAAATATTGGCGTTATAAATTACATATAAATTACATTTTTAGATTTTGGCATTTTGGCATTTTTTTGAGTTGTTGCTTTGCTATGTTAGGTACGCGAATGTCTTTGTGCGATAATTCCGACTTGCAGAATCCCTCGGTTTCCAACTGGGGGTCTTTTTTTAGTATATATGTATTTTTAGACACTAATTTTTAAATCTTTTACCGGAATCCGAATCTGGCAAAATGAGTACATCAAGTTTGACAGCTTGTCTTTTGACATGGACATCATAGTAAGAGATGTCTAAGGTATACTTTCCTAATTGCCAATTCCTAGTTCCCATCCAGTTTCCATAATTCATATGCTAGACTTGTCACTTATAATACTGCTAGGTTTTCTGGGCAGTTTTGGACATTGCTTTGGAATGTGTGGACCATTAACAGTGGCCTTTTCCCTTTCCAAGCAGCAAGAAAATCCGAGTTGGCAACAACAATTAAAATTTCATACTTTACTGAATTTGGGGCGAATGTTGAGTTATACTGTAGTCGGTGCTGGCATTGGCTCACTAGGTTCAGTATTAGTAGAAGGTGGACAACTAGCGGGAATTGGTAGTAATTTACGGCATTGGATAGCCATAATTACGGGTACGATGCTGATTTGGTTTGGTTTAGGACAAATTAAACCGGGTTTTTTACCGCATATTCCCCTGTTACACCCTATATTAAAAGGTAACTTGCACAACCGTCTCAGTGCGGGCATGATGAAGTTATCTTCACAAACTCAATGGTGGACACCAGCACTTTTGGGTATGACCTGGGGACTGATGCCCTGTGGTTTTTTATACGCAGCCCAAATCAAAGCGGCGGCTACGGGGAATTTGTGGCAAGGTGCAGGGACTATGTTAGCTTTTGGGATTGGCACACTACCCACCATGGTGGGTGTCGGTGTTTCTACGGCATTAATTAGTAAAGATCGCCGTAGTCAATTATTCCAATTGGGTGGGTGGGTAACTTTGATTATTGGTGTTATTACCCTACTGCGGACAGGAGACACCATGACAGACTATAACGGCCACGCTGCTCTAATTTGTTTAATTCTGTCCTTGATTGCTCGTCCTGTCAATAGTTTTTGGTCTGCACCACTGCGTTACCGTCGGGCTTTGGGAGTTGGGGCTTTTGTGCTATCTGGGATACATACTATTCATCATCTTCAACACTCCCTAAACTGGAATTTCAGCGCTTTTTGGTTTTTACCGTTAGAATTTCAATGGGGAATGGGCGCTGGGGCTGTAGCATTAGTATTAATAACTCCTGCTGCTTGTACAAGTTTTGATTTTCTGCAAAAGTCATTAGGTAAATATTGGCGGCAAATTCATCTTTTTAGTGTACCAGCTTTATTATTAAGTGCTATTCATACGGTTTTAATGAGTTCTCATTACTTACAAAACCAATTAACCGTCATTTTGTTGGGGATAATTACCTTTGGTGTTTTAGTGGTACGTTCTCGATATTTTTGGATATATTTAGGGTTAGAAAAGTTTTATGTTCCTCCCAAGAAATCGCGGTAGATTAAATATCTTCAGTATTTTTACTCGTCACAAAAGCAAAATAAAGTATCTATTATTATTGGTTTTATCTAGTTTAATAGTAGCTGAAAATACGCAGGTCTTAGCCCATACAGTAAAAATATCAGCAGACGTAGGTGGTACTGTCCACTTAGAACCTAATGATAGTCCCCGCGCTGGAGAAGTTACTCCAGCTTGGTTTCTCCTGACCCGTAAAGGTGGTCAGGTAATTCCTTTAAAAGATTGTCATTGTCAATTAGCTATTTACGCTGAACCTCATGTCACAGGAGAACCAGCATTAATTCAACCTCTATTAAAACCCATTCAGGCTGAACGGTATCAAGGCATACCAGGAGGAGAATTTATTTTTCCTAAACCAGGTGCTTATCAGTTGCAATTGAGTGGTACACCTGTGACTGCCGGGAGTTTTCTACCTTTTGAGTTAAAGTTTCTTGTGACTGTAGCTAGGGGAAAGGTTGTTAATACTCCTCAAGGGGTACAGAATGGGATTTCACAGGAAGGGAGAACAATTGGGTTAACACAACCTTTAATTTGGTTAGGAATTTTGTTGATATCTGGAGGAATTGTCATTTTTTTGGTGTCTTTGTGCTGCTAAACTTTCGACCATGAGAATCCTCTACTGTTAATAGAATGATGTAAAATTGGCAAGAATCCAACATATTCAAAACCTAACATACAAGAGAAAACAGGACGAGATATAGGGTGACAGCCTGATGTTTATGCTAAACTTACCATTTGTGGCAGATTAACAGAATTGTGATTTAGTCTTTGGATAAATTCTTGAGTTAGTTTTACCATAACATCATGAATATCACCATATTTTTGTTTGTATGTTAGCTGCATACTGAAATCTAAACTTTCCGCAATTTTCGCTCTTTCTGGGATTTTATTAGAGAAAGTTGGTGGGAAAAAAGGATTGACAATAATAAAATTCAAATTCTGTGTTTGAGAAACAGTACCATTATAACGAGAAATCAAAGTTCCTATGGGGTTAAGGTCATGTTGATAATCTTGATTAAACTTCTCAATCTGTTTTAGTAATAGTTCTAAACCGTGAATTGACATTCGACTAGGAACACAGGGTATAATACAGTAATCACTGGCATAAAAGGCACTTTTGATAATATTATTAATACTGGGTGGACAATCTATTAAAATATAGTCATATTCTGTTAATAATGGATTGATAAGTTGACGTAAAATTGCTACAGAAGTTTCTGGAAAATCTTCCTGAAGTTCAAATAATTTGGAACTACTAGGAATTAGATGTAGACAATTAAAAGAGTTTTTATTTCTGACATTAGAAACTTCTTCTTTAACGATAAATTTCTGATAATTACCATCGCTTAAAAAATGATCAGCATTTTTAAATAAAAAGGGTAATGTCAATCCTAGATAATTATATTGCCATTCCCAGACCTGTTCAGACATTAAGGCAGTAGTTAAGTTACATTGAGGGTCTAAATCAATAGCAAGAACCCGCTGACCATACATGGTATCCCCTGCTAAATACTCTGACAAGGCCATAACTGTGGTAGTTTTACCAACTCCACCCTTGAGATTACAAACACTAATTACTTTAGCTGTCATATTTTTTTCGTAGATGCTGTATTTATGGAAATTCTATTATATTTTGACCTGAATGTAGTGTAAAGGCAACAGGTTAATTTTTCATATTGTGGTTATGGACTGTGGAAGCAACATCTTACTTAGGAAGTAATTACGCAAAATTAATTACTTGCCCTGGAATATTCTACATATAAATACGTAACTATGTGGTTTTTAAAAAAATAATTTAGTTAAAATACTACCTTGATTTATTTAAAAGTAGTAATTACAAAAGTATTTCTTAATAAAAAATCGAAAATGCTCTAAAATCAAAATTAGATAAAATTTATTTCATCTGGCAATGATTATTAACAGTCCAATAGATAAAAGTTGGCATGGAAAACTTAATTTAGTCTATGCTAATTGCCAAAATTCCACTCAATTAATTTACAATCACCATCAAGCACCTTTTAAAGTACAACGCCCCTTTTACCCAGAAGGACAAGAAATTTGCCATACAGTGATTTTACACACTGCTGGGGGCATTGTAGGGGGCGATCGCCTGACATCTGATATTCACCTCCAACCCCAGACAAATGCCTTAATTACCACCGCAGCCGCAAGTAAAATATATCGTAGTCAGGGCTTACCAGCAAGACAAATTGTCAATATCCAAGTTAATGATCATAGTCATTTAGAATATTTACCCCAAGAAAATATCTTATTTAATGGGGCAAATTATCGCCAAGATTTGCGGGTAGAATTAGGTAAAAATGCCAATTATTTAGGCTGGGAAATTATGCGATTTGGACGCAGTGCTAGAGGTGAGAAATTTTTAGAGGGAGAAATGCGATCGCACACAGAAATATGGCAAAATGATATACCATTATGGATTGATAGACAAATCATCCCTGGTAATGAAGAAGTATTTTACAGTCCCCACGGTTTAGCAGGAAACCCGGTTGTGGGGACTTTAGTTTGGGTAGGAAATTCCGTTTCTGGAGAAATGATTGACAAAGCCCGTTCTTTAATCATGGAAAATAAATTTTCTGGAGTAACTCGCTTACAGCAGGGATTTTTATGTCGCTATCGTGGTAATTCTATATCAGAAGTGAGAAATTGGTTTACAAATATTTGGCAAAATTTACGAATAAATTATCAAAATCGTGGTAATTGTATTCCTAGAGTATGGCAAATTTAAACCAACCACTTCAAGTACAGAGGAAAGAAAAATGCAGCTTACACCCCAGGAAAAAGATAAATTATTAATTTTTACCGCTGCTTTAGTCGCGGAAAGACGAAAAAATAGAGGTTTAAAATTGAATTATCCTGAAGCAGTGGCTTTTATTTCTGCTGCTATTTTAGAAGGTGCAAGAGATGGTCAAACTGTGGCCAATTTGATGAGTTATGGCACGACTTTATTAACACGAGATGATGTTATGGAAGGTGTCCCAGAAATGATTCATGATGTTCAGGTAGAAGCCACTTTCCCTGACGGAACTAAGTTAGTAACTGTACATAATCCCATTCGTTAAAAACGATGAAAATAGGATAAAGTACAAATCTAGGAAAAACAATTAGCAACTCACTCATCTTATTTTCTGACACAGTTTGATATTTCGCAAATTGCTGTACTCAGAAAAGAAAATGGATAAGTCCTGCAATTCTTGTAAAATTTGTAACTTAGGAGAAATCAGATTATGATCCCCGGAGAAATTATTACCCCTACTGGTGAAATAGAATTAAATGCAAATCGTCCAACTACTAAATTAATAGTAGCAAATACAGGAGATAGACCAATTCAAATCGGTTCACATTTTCATTTTTATGAAGTTAATAGTTTTCTACATTTTGATAGAGAAAAAGCGCGAGGAATGAGATTAGATATTCCCGCAGGTACAGCAGTCAGATTTGAACCGGGAGACGAAAAAGAAATCACATTAATTCCTGTAGTTGGTAGCCGCCAAATCTACGGCTTTAATAACAAAATTGATGGAAATCTGTAAATTCTCTCCGCACCGGAAACGTGATCAAAAAAGGATAAAAATATGTCATACAAAATGAACCGCCAAGCCTACGCCGAAACCTACGGACCAACAGTAGGAGACAGAATTAGATTAGCAGACACAGAATTATTTATCGAAGTAGAAAAAGATTTCACAAATTATGGAGATGAGGTGAAATTTGGCGGGGGAAAAGTGATTAGAGATGGTATGGGACAATCCCCAATTTCTAATAGTGATGGTGCGGTAGATTTAGTGATTACTAATGCTTTAATTCTCGATTGGTGGGGTATTGTCAAGGCAGATATTGGGATTAAAAATGGTAAAATTTACAAAATTGGTAAGGCCGGAAATCCCTATATTCAAGATAATATAGATATCATTATTGGACCGGGAACGGAAGCTTTAGCTGGTGAAGGAATGATTCTGACTGCGGGAGGAATTGATACCCATATCCATTTTATCTGTCCCCAACAAATTGATGTAGCCATTGCATCAGGTATTACGACAATGATCGGTGGTGGCACAGGACCAGCTACGGGAACAAATGCCACAACTTGTACTCCAGGACCATGGAATATTTACAGAATGTTGCAAGCAGCGGACGCTTTTCCTGTTAATTTGGGATTTTTAGGAAAAGGTAATACTAGTCAACCCCAAGGACTGATAGAACAAATTGAAGCCGGGGTAATGGGGTTAAAACTCCATGAGGACTGGGGAACAAATCCTGCAACTATTGATACTTGTTTAACTGCGGCTGATGAATATGATATACAAGTAGCAATCCATACCGATACTTTAAACGAAGCTGGCTTTGTCGAAGATACAATTGCGGCTTTTAAACATCGTGCTATTCACACTTACCACACTGAGGGGGCTGGAGGAGGACACGCACCGGATATTATTAAGGTTTGCGGACAAAGTAACGTTTTACCCTCTTCTACCAACCCTACCCGTCCTTACACCGTTAATACCCTAGATGAACACTTAGATATGTTAATGGTGTGTCATCATCTTGATCCCGCTATTCCTGAAGATGTATCTTTTGCTGAGTCCCGTATCCGTAGAGAAACTATTGCTGCTGAGGATATTCTGCACGATTTAGGCGCGTTTAGTATGATTGCTTCCGATTCCCAAGCGATGGGGCGCGTTGGTGAGGTAATAATTAGAACTTGGCAAACAGCCCATAAAATGAAACTGCAACGCGGAAGCCTTGGTAATGATCGCAATGCAGACAATTTTCGAGCGAAAAGATATGTAGCTAAATACACTATTAATCCAGCAATCACCCATGGAATTTCTGAATATGTGGGGTCTGTAGAAGCGGGAAAATTAGCGGATTTATGTTTGTGGAAACCTGCTTTTTTTGGTGTTAAACCGGAAGTTGTCATTAAAGGCGGTATGATTGCTTGGTCACAAATGGGTGATGCTAATGCTAGTATTCCTACACCCCAACCTGTTTATATGCGTCCCATGTTTGGCAGTTTTGCTGGTGCGAAAAATGCGACATCATTAACTTTTGTGTCTCAAGTAGCTTTAGAAAGAGAAATTCCCCAACAATTAGGATTGAAAAAGTTAGCAATTGCTGTTTCGGGAACTCGTCAATTAACTAAAAAGGATATGAAATTAAATGATGCTTTACCTCTTATGGAAGTAGATTCCGAAACCTATGAAGTTCGCGCAGATGGTGAATTATTAACCTGTGAACCAGCGACAGTTTTACCTATGGCACAAAGATACTTTCTGTTTTAATTTATGACTGAACAATCTACCGATTACGATAGTCCTTGGAAAGAAATAATTGAACTATATTTCCCCAGTTTTTTAGAGTTCTTTTTTCCCTTAGCTTATGCAGAAATAGACTGGAATCGTCCCTATCAATTTTTAGATAAAGAACTACATCAACTAGAACCAGATGCAGAAATTGGTAAACGATTGGTTGATAAAGTTGCTAAAGTTTGGTTATTGAATGGGGAAGAGGCTTGGGTATTAGTTCATCTGGAAGTACAGGGACAATACGACAGCAAATTTACCGAACGGATGTATACATATAATTACCGCTTGTTTGACCGTCATAAAAAGCGCGTAATTAGTTTGGCAGTTTTAGCCGATGAAGACCCAAATTGGCGACCATCTAGTTATAATTATCAATTAGGAGGGTGTAGAGTTAGTCTAGAGTTTCCTATTGCTAAATTATTGGATTATGAACCATCTTGGTCAAGTCTAGAAACAAGTAAAAACCCTTTTGCTATCGTTGTGATGGCACATTTAAAGAGTAAAGCGACTAAACGCAGTCCTGAAGATAGACTACAATGGAAACTAAGTTTAGTCAGAATCCTCTTAGAAAGTGGTTTGAGTCGGCAAGATATTAGACAATTATTCCGGTTTATTGATTGGATAATGGTCTTACCTGAAGAATTGGCAATTAGTTTTAAAACAGAAATCAAAAGTTACGAAGAGGCTAGAAAAATGCGCTATGTAACCAGTATTGAAAGATTAGCTAAACAAGAAGGAATTGAGGAAGGTCTGCAAGAAGGTCGTCAGTTAGGAGTCATTCAAAGTAGTCAAGATAGCGTGATTGAAGTCTTAGAAACAAGATTTGGTCAAGTACCAATAACTATTATTAATGCAGTGAATAAGATCAATGATTCATCTGTTTTGAAAATACTCTTAAAAAGAGCGATCTCTATTCCTTCACTGGCTGAGTTTGAGCAATTATTACCATAGAGTTTAAATGTTGTTATTAATGCAGTAAAAACATCTGCATTAATAATAATTTTTCTAGAATTTCCGAATTTTGTCACCTAGTTATCAACAAAAAATGCTTACTACCGAACTATCAAAATCCCTGGATATTATCAACAAACAAAGGCAGTTTTTCCAAACAGGTAAAACTAAAGATGTAGCTTTTCGGATTTCTCAATTAAAAATCCTCAAACAATTAGTAATTGAGAATAAAGAGGGAATTATCCAAGCATTAAAAGCGGATTTACATAAACCAGAATTTGAAAGTTACGCTACAGAAATCGGTGTTAATAAAGAAATTGATTATGCCCTCAAACATATCAATAACTGGACAAAACCGCGAAAAGCAGCCGTTCCTCTGGACTTATTCCCCTATTCCGCTAAGATATGTCCAGAACCATTGGGAGTAGTATTAATTATTGGTCCTTGGAATTATCCCTTTCAATTAATCATATCACCTTTAGTTGGTGCGATCGCTGCGGGAAATTGTACGATCATTAAACCTTCAGAACTCGCACCCCATACTTCTGATTTAATCAGCAACCTGATTCAAAAATACTTTCCTCCTGAATATATTACCGTTATTCAAGGAGCAGTAGAAACTAGTCAACAGTTACTAGCCCAAAAATTTGATCACATCTTTTTTACTGGTGGTACAGCCATTGGTAAAATTGTCATGGAGGCTGCTGCAAAACATCTGACTCCAGTTACTTTGGAATTAGGGGGAAAAAGTCCTTGTATTGTTGATCATGACATTAATTTAGAACATACCGCTAAACGCATTACTTGGGGAAAATTTATTAACGCTGGACAAACTTGTATTGCACCTGATTATCTGTTAGTAGATAAAAGAATCAAACCAGATTTAGTCACTGCTTTACAAAAATGTCTCAAGGAATTTTATGGGGAAAATCCCGCTACCAGTCCTGATTATGCCAGAATTATTCATCAAAAACATTTTGAGAGATTAGCTAATTTACTCAAATCTGGTAAAGTTATTGTTGGTGGAGAAACTAAACCAGAAGAACTTTATATTGCTCCCACCTTATTAGAAAATGTTTCTTTAGAAGATCAGGTAATGCAAGAAGAGATTTTTGGTCCAATTTTGCCCATTATTGAATATGCAGATATTAACGAAGCCATTACTCTAATTAACTCCAGACCAAAACCCCTAGCTTTATATTTATTTTCCGAAAATAAAGACCTGCAAAAACGCATTCTACAGGAAACATCATCTGGAGGGGTATGTATTCAGGATACAATAATGCAGGTTGCTGTTTCGTCTCTACCGTTTGGGGGTGTGGGTGATAGTGGGATGGGTAGCTATCACGGTAAATCTGGTTTTGATACGTTTTCACATTACAAAAGCGTTTTACAAAACTTCCTACCTTGGGATATAAATTGGCGATACGCACCCTATAAAGGTAAAATATCACTTTTGAAATGGATTGTTGGTATTTAAGAGCAAATAAACCGCATTTACCCTAAAAACCATAGATTTCGGGAATTGGGGTGATAGAAAAGTCATCTGCGGTTAATTATTCGGAAAATCCTAGAGCAATTTTGTTTTTAACTTGAGGATTTTCTACCAATCCTCATCTATACTCAAAATGGCTGAATTATTTGATTTTACAGATTGGGTTTTAGCTGTGCTAAAACCCCACAAATCTAGATTTTTCCTAATCTGGTAAAAATGCAAATCTCAGCCGTTACGAGTATAAATTTATTACAAGTCTCTAGGAGAGAGTACAGAATTATGCTTTAAGATTCTTCAGTTTCTTCTTCCTGGTCAGTTGGATAGACGAATTTAGAACGGCCACTTAAAATGGATTTACCGAGGGAGATAGCTTTTTGGGCTTCAACAGCAGCCTTGTGTCTCCAGGTAGCGCGGCGTTTATCTCGTTTAGATTTTGATGTTTTCTTCTTAGGAACAGCCATGACAGCGGATATTGTGATTCTTGACAACCTTCCTATTCTAAGCGATCAATTAACATCAGGCACTATCAAAAGAACTGAATAATTGAATAATTGTTAAAATTGAGTGCAAATATTTTATAAATATTTTTTAGTGTAAAAAATAACTTATGTTATAAATCACTGAAAATTACATAAACTATAAAACATAAGTTAGCTTTATAGTAAAGGTTCGTGCTTACAGCAATTTCAGGGCAACAATAGCCGATAAAGACGGGATGGTAAATTACTGGGCGATCGCCATTGGCATTAATCAATATCAATTATTTCAACCTCTAGGTTGCGCTCAAGCGGATGCTGAGGCGATTAAGGATTATTTGGTGAACCAAGCAGGTTTTCCCCCGGAAAATTGCTTATTGATGACAAACACTTCCCCTTCTCTAGGAGATAAATCCTCCTATCCCACCAAGGAAAATATTCTGTCGTTGCTACAAGAATTAGCGGCTACATTTTGGCAGCCGGAAGACTATTTATGGTTATTTTTTAGTGGCTATGGCGTTAACTACAAGGAACAAGACTATTTAATGCCCGTTGGCGGTGATCCTGAACAAGTTGCTGAAACGGGTATAGAAGTGCGATCGCTGATGCAAAGTCTAGAATTTACCGGCATCAAGGTCTTACTGATCTTTGATATTAACCGGGCTTTTGGGACACAAGCAGATGCACCCGTAGGCCAAGAAATTATTGAACTGGCCACCCAATTACAAATGGGGGCGATTATTTCCTGTCAACCAGAAGAATTTTCCCATGAAAGTACAGAATTAGGTCACGGTTTCTTCACAGCAGCATTATTAGAAGCTTTAGGTTCGGGAAAAGGATACGACTTGAGCGATTTAGCCAGTTATTTGGGTGATCTTACACCCAAACTCTGTCAATACCACTGGCGGCCTGTCCAAAATCCTATCACCGTTATTCCTGATCAAAAACCAGCTATTTTGCCTATCTTGACATTAGATGAAAACTCCGCAGCTATCATTTTCCCCGAAGCCAGTTTTGCTGTCACAATAACTGCACACCCTGGGAAAAATAGTGACTCTATTACTACCATAGATCAAGCTGACTGGACAGAAAATGCCTCGGTAGCAACTACCTTAAATAAAATACCAACCGAATCAGTTTCCGAGTCAATTGTTGAAAACCACCACACCCTAGAAACGGCCCCAATCTCCCATGGGGAGGGTAGATTTATCCACCCTATGACTGTTGCCAAATACAAAGCTTCAAGGCGGTCAGAGATGGCTTTATGGCAAGAATTTATCCTCTGGGGTGGTGGCAATATGGTGATAGTAGCTTTAATCGCTACATTTTTGCTCCGCCATCATCAAAATTTCCGGGTTGAAAATTTATCAAAAATAGTATTTAATACTACAACTAATGCAACCCAATTTCCGCAGTTATCACCCACTAACCAAAACCGGAGTACCGCCCAAATTAGTGTGGATAGAGACTCTAAAAAACGTAATCAAGCCATTTTAGAGCTAGAAAAAATGTCTCTTGTCCCTAGTCAACCAGGGGATTTAGTGACAGCGATCGCCAAAGCTGAGAAAATTAAAGCAAACACACCAATATACGCAAAAGCACAGGAAAATATTCAAGTTTGGTGTCAGATGATTTTAGAATTAGCTCAAGCACAAGCCGAACAGAGAAAATATGAAAATGCTATAGCTACGGCTAAGTTAATTACCAAAAAAGAGCCGCTTTATTCCCAAGCTGAAACTGTGATTAAAAAATGGCAAATAGAGGGCAAACAGTATGTAAGCAATAAAACTCTCTTAGATGCAGCTACAGCATTAATTATTCCTGAACAAGCTTCTAGTTATAATCGTGCCATTGTAGTTGCTAAAAAAATACAGCGGGGACAACCTGGTTTTGAAATCGCCCAAACATCAATTAACCAATGGAGTGAAAAGATTTTAGATCTAGCCAAAATTCGGGCTAATCAAGGAGATTTTCAGGGTGCTATTTCCACTGCTATTTTAGTGCCTACAGGTGCGATCGCTTACGAAGATGCTCAGGATGCTATCCAAAAATGGCAACTTCAAAAGAATTAGTTAAGTGGTCAATGGTCAGTTATAAATGAATCGCCCGTTACCCATTACTTATTAGCAATACTGTGAAATATCCTCGCCGCAGGTATCAGCTAGATAACACATGGCTCTAAATCGTAAACCTACTAATTCTTCATACAAGGGGTTAAGCTTACACAATGGTGGAATGTGAAACAGGGTTTTACCAAATAGCTTGATATCGCGTTCAAATGGGCATTGAGCGGGAATTAATTTACATAGACGATGAGCAAATTGGCGATCGCTTACTTGGATGCTATTTAACCAATTTCGCAAAGGACGTAAAAATCCCCAAACAGGCTTAGGTGCAAGATCCTGTAAAGGAGTCACCTTAGTTTCACTAGCGTCTGTTTGATGTAGAGAAATCCAACTTGATACAAAAATCTTTTTGTTGGTATTTTTAGATACCTTCATAGTAATTATTCTCTTCTTATGAAGTTATTCACCTTACTGATGAATATACGATATGACAAGAACGGCAACCGTAAAACAGCATTATAACGGAAATTTTGTCAAAGCTGAAAGATCCTATAAACTGCTTTCTAGATTTCAGTCCATTTGTGATAAGTATAGTCAAATATTTCTAGCTTGGTAAGGCCTATACCTTACAGGACTAACTACAACCCGCACCCCAAAGGTTTCTATCATCAGATAGAGTTCCGAACTACTTTTACCTTTTTTCAG
>NZ_KE384614.1:6585-13842 GCF_000426905.1 Dolichospermum circinale AWQC131C | reverse complement strand
TTATTCTTGGGTAGGGGTAATTCATGAATTACCCCAAATTCGGTTCTTTTTGCGTAAGTCCTGTTCAGTTCTGATTTGATTAACTACTCTTGAAAATGTTTTATTTCGTCAGCTATTGTGAGATTTTTAGCATCTGCATTTGCTGGTATTGCCGGTTATTTAGTTTCTGGTGATCTTGGTTTACAATCTTCAATACCTTTTATGAAGACAAAAACCCAGGTTAAAGCCACAGGAGCATTTGCAGCATTTGTTTTAGTATTTCTACTTTTTTATATGGGTGTTCCTACTTCCGAAATACCACAACCAACCCCCACACCTTGATGAAAAGTTTAGCAGTAAATTCTTTGATGAAGGATTACCCTACTCATTAGTCTCCATTGCCAAATCTTCAAAATTAGTAATGGTTACTTCCACATCAGGGAATTTTGCCGTTATTTTCAATTCTCCTCCCATAGCTTCAATAACTTCTCGCAGATGACTAACATACATATCAGTACGATTTTCTAATCTAGAAATAGCAGGTTGTTTAATTTGCAACTTTTCAGCTAATTGAGCTTGAGATATTTTTAAAGCTTGGCGTAATTCAGCTAATGCCATTTCCTCTTTTAATTTAGCTGTTTGAGTGGCAATTTTGGCTTTTCTTTCTGCGGAGAAATCTTTAGTAAGATTGCTAAACTTTTTATGTCCCGTCATATTAAATCCTCTTTCAATGTTTTGCGGAAAAAACTGAATGTTGATATTCAGGTGAAAACTAATGACCTTTAACACAAAACCAGTGGTAAATAAATACTTGATTAAAAACTTCGACGGTTCTACGGTTCATTAGAGAATCCTGATATTAACCAATAGGATAACATCCCGGATTAACTGCATGAATAAATTCACTTCCTGCTAGTGGTCTTCCCCGTTTATAAGCTGCTTCTTGGGGTTGTCCCCAACCTAATTGTAAGATAATTTCTAAAAAGTTCGGGTTTTCCCATTTTAATAAAGTAGCCCATTCTGTTCTTTGGGTAATTCTTTCTACGTCTATTTTGGTAATTTTTTGATGTTGTTTACCATTACTAAAACTTAAATATAAATCCATTTCTGCTGTTGTGATATACCAAAATTCTAAAATTGAATTTTTGGCAAGTTTCAATATTTGTAAATCACTTTCTAAAGCAATTAATTCGGGATCAATTTCTGGATAATGGAGATTTTTGTTTTTAATAGTGATATCTTTCCAGATAATTCCAGAAACTTGATTTTCTCGTTGATATTGGTGAATGGAGGTTTTAAAATCTTGGTAAGCTGCGAATCTTTGTAGTCCTTCGGTTCTGACAAATTGGTCTATTAATGGATTACCAGAAACGGTTAATTCTAACTTTAAACGTTCACCTTTTAAGCAAGCTTGGCGTTCAGTTGCTAAAATGTGAATTAATTCTTGAGTATTGTAAATATTTGACATTAGAACCAAACCTAATTAGTCATTTTGTTTCGTTGGTAATTAAAATCAATTAACTATTTAATTATTATCTATGAATGAAAAGAAAGATGCTGTATCAAAACTAACTAAAACTTATCATGGTGTGATATCATTTTCCAACATCAGATTACCTCTTTTCTTCCTTTTTCCTTCGTGTTCTTCGTCCCTTCGTGGTTCATTTATCCCTATTCCTCTATAAACAACCATAAAAAAGGTGGGTTAACAATCAAGTCACCCACCAAATAAATTACCGATGTTATAGAAATCCCGAATTAACCAACATTAGTTAATAACAACTCACGGGTTTCGGACTTTCTGACTTTTACCTGACCATCATCATCTACATCAACTATGGCCTTATCTCCCTCAGCTATTTCCCCAGATAAAATTGCTTCTACAAGAGAATCTTCTAGCAAACGCATAATAGCGCGGCGTAATGGTCTAGCACCATAACTAGGATCATAGCCTTCTTGTACAACCTTATCTTGGAAAGCTGCTGTCACTTCTAAGGTGATATTCTTATCTTTTAAGCGACTAGCAACATCATTCAGCATGATTCCAGCAATTTGCTTGACTTCATCTTTGTTAAGTTGAGTGAAGACGATAATATCATCAACACGGTTGAGAAATTCTGGACGGAAATAAGCTTTGAGTTCTTCGTTGACTAAGTTACGAATCCGATGATAACTAGCTTCTGCGTGGTTATCAAACTCAAACCCTAAGCTACTACCACCTTTTTCGATTACCTTAGAACCAATATTAGAAGTCAAGATAATTAATGTATTCTTGAAGTCCACTTTTCGGCCTTTCGCATCCGTAAGATGACCGTCATCTAAGATTTGCAGCAGCATATTAAATACATCGGGATGCGCTTTTTCGATTTCGTCGAATAGCAACACTGTATAGGGTTTGCGCCGCACTGCTTCCGTTAGTTGTCCGCCTTCATTGTATCCTACATAACCTGGAGGTGAACCAATCAACTTAGAAACGTTGTGGCTTTCCATGTATTCGGACATATCTAAACGCACCATTGATTCTTCTGAACCGAAGAAGTAAGCCGCTAATGCTTTAGCTAATTCAGTTTTACCTACACCGGTTGGACCAGAAAAGATAAAGCTGGCAATAGGACGATTAGGACTTTTTAAGCCGACACGAGCGCGACGAATAGCGCGAGAGACGGAGCTAACTGCTTGTTCTTGTCCAATTAGACGTTTGTGTAAAGTGTCTTCCAGATGTAATAATAATTCAGATTCCGATTCAGTCAGTTTGTTAACGGGAACACCTGTCCAAGCGGCGACAATTTGAGCAATATCTTCTTCATTGACAATGGGAGCGTCAACGCTTTCCTGGTTTTCCTCTAAATCAAGTCTGGCTTGAATTGATAATTCTTGTTGACGTAATTTACTAGCTTTAGTAAAATCTTGGACTCTGATAGCTTCAGATTTGGCTTTAGTGACGGTGGTTAATTCTTGTTTGAGTTCTTTGTTATTGGTAATACGGGAGTGACGTAACCGCACGCGAGAACCCGCTTCATCAATTAAGTCAATGGCTTTGTCCGGTAAAAAGCGATCGCTGATATAACGGTCTGCTAATTCAGCGGCTGCTACTATCGCTTCATCAGCAATATGGACTTTGTGATGCTGTTCATAAGCACCGCGTAAACCGTAGAGAATATCAATAGTTTCTGTTACGGATGGTTCACCTACCAAAATGGGCTGAAAACGTCTTTCTAATGCTGCATCACGTTCAATATGTTGACGATATTCATCCAAAGTAGTAGCACCAATACACTGAAGTTCACCCCGTGCTAAAGCTGGTTTAAGTATATTAGCAGCATCTAAACCGCCTTCTGTACCACCTGCACCGACCAAGGTATGAATTTCATCAATCACTAAGATGATGTTACCTGCGGTACGAACTTCCTCCATGATTTTTTTCAAGCGTTCCTCAAAGTCACCCCGGAAACGAGTTCCTGCGACTACAGAACCCATATCCAGGCTAATTACCTGCTTATTGAGCAAAATTTCGGGAACATCTTGATTAATAATCCGTTGAGCCAAACCTTCAGCAATTGCTGTTTTTCCCACCCCAGGTTCCCCAATCAAAACCGGGTTATTTTTGTTTCTGCGACCGAGAATTTGCACCGTTCTTTCAATTTCTCGTTGACGACCGACTACCGGGTCTAATCTGCCCTCCTGAGCCAATTTGGTGAGATTTCTACCGAACTCCTCTACGGATAGATTTTGATTGCGCTGGGAATTACTTCTCCCACCCGTGACAACCGCTGTATCTTCACCCAGACGCTTCATTACAGCCGCACGGATAACAGGTAAATCTACTCCTAGATTTTGCAATACTTTGGCCGCGACTCCTTCACCGGCCTCCGTTAAACCTAATAATAAGTGTTCAGTGTTTATGTAATTATGTCCAAGACCGTGAGCTTCTCGGAAAGATTGCTCAAACAGGCTTTTAACTTTGGGGGTAAAAGGAATTTCCGGTGGGACAAACCCAGAACCCCGGCCAATTATTTTTTCTACTTCCCGACGTGCTTCTTTGAGAGTGACACCCAACTCAGCCAGCACTTTCGCAGCAACACCTGTTCCTTCTCCCATTAAACCCAGGAGAATTTGTTCTGTTCCTACAAAGTTGTGTCCCAGTCGTCGTGCTTCTTCCTGAGCTAACATGATTACCCGAATTGCTTCGGAAGTGAAGTGTTCAAACATAGCGGGTTCTTTCCCTCGTGCTGCTTGGATTTTGGGTGAGATTAAGTTCACCCTTATCTAAAGTTTTTTGTATTTTCTTAAAGATAATGTATCTTTATTTAAAGCTCAATGGCAATAGTGAGATCCGTAAGTGACAAGGGGTAGTTGCCGTCATTATTTAGATAATAATAGATAATTAGCAATGATCGAGATTTTTCGCCCTTGAGTTGTTGATTTGTTGTCAACTTTATACTAGTATTGATTATGACACAAAAGCCCAATAGTAATGATCAACAACATCCACTTTACAACCGCGATCGCCCCCTTATTGATATTCTACTTGCTCAAGACGCAAGCGACTACAATTTATCAGAATTAGCGAGACTAAAAATCCGCTATCAAGGTTTTCCAGGTGCGCGAGACATCCAAAATGACTTAGATCAGGTTTTAAACCGCTGGGGGTTGACGGAGGAGGAATTATTCACAAAAACCCGTCAAATCCATCATACAGGCGGAATTTACAAAAGTCGTGGCAAAAAGGAGGAGGAGGACTGGAATTAGTGGGTGGTCAATTGTCAGTTGTTATTTTTCCCTGCTCTCGATTATCTCGCAGTTGCTCAAGTAGTTCTTCTGAAGATGAATTGGCTGTTTGTGGGACTGGTTGGGGAATTGTCTCTAGTTTCTGTGGTGTTTTCAGTTCGGGACTGATTACCAATACTTGTTTTTCGGGAACTGGTGCGGTAATTACTACCTTGGGCGGGGTACTATTGGTTTTAAGAGAGTCTAAAGTTACAGCTACTTTTGTCTGCTCTTGTACATCTTTACTAGAAGAAACTAATTTACTTAAACCATTGACTAATTGTAGTAAATTTTGGCGGAACTTAGGATCACCTGTTAATTCGTCTAAATCGGATGTAATTTTTTGAGTGTTTTCAAATGTTACCCTAGCTGCATCTAGAGTTTGTTGTAATAAGACAATGTTTTTTGGATCATTTAGGGTTTTAGAAGCATCTTTTAAATTTGCGGAAGCTTCCGCTGCATTTGCTGAGAGTGTTTCTAAGTTTTTCAGTAATTCTCCTTGGGTTAAGCGATTAATCGTTGGTGATAAACTCATCACTGTTTGACGAAGTTGGTTACTGGTTTCTGTCATACTATTCAAAGTTCCAACGAGAGAAGAACGATTCGTAGTGACAAGACTATCTAGGTTATTAAGTAAACGATTTGCCTGTTTAGATGTGACACTAAAATCCTTTGCTGTGGTTCTTAATTGATCCGCTGTTGTAATTGTAGTTGCAGTTAGTTGGTTGGTGGAGCTTTTCAACGTTGTGGCAGTATCAGAGAATACAGTTAATTGTCCGCGAACGCTTTTGCTCAAACCTTGCAAATCCTTAGTTAAAGCCGCGATATTAGCCGCAGCATTGGCAGAAGTTTCCAAAGTGCGGTTAACATTATTATAGAATTTATCGCTACTATACTGAGCCGCAAACTCAGAGGATTTACGTATCATTTCGTCAACGCTGATACCAATTACACCTTTTAAGCGAGAACCATTACAAATAATCAAACTGGGATTACAGTCTTTATCTAAGGGTTTAGCGGTAATATTTGTTGGTAAATTTCCCTTTGGTGTAATATCAATAATATTTTCGCTAATTAATCCACTTTGATTGGCTTCAATTAGGGAATTAGTGGGAATCTTTAAATCAGGTGAATTAATTTGAATTTCGACATCAACAGCATTTGATCCGGCTTTAACACTGGTAATAGTACCTACTTTTACACCACGAAAACGTACGGATGAACCTTTTTGCATTCCGCCGGCGTTAGCAAATTCGACAATTGCTTGATAAGATGTTTGTCCAGGGGTGAGCCTATTCAACCATAGTAAAATTACCCCAAACGCGCCTAACCCTAGTAAGAGTAACAATCCTACAGAACCTTCCCTGATCATGCGTGTAGACGTAAAACCGCTCATTAGACCTCGCATTTATTCCTCCACCAAAAAAAGTAAGCTTGGTAATTTTTCTTGACTTGGTACTTAGCCAGTGACTTGAATAGGTCCATGTACGCTTCCACTCATAAATTGTCTAATCAAAGGATTTTCTGTATGATCTAGGGCAGCTACTGTACCTTGCCATTGTACTTTCCCCTGATAAAGAAATACTATTTGGTCTGAGGTACGGCGAATGGTACTATCTTGGTGAGTAACAATGGAGTATGTACTACAAACTCCCTGGGTATGCTGTAAACTGCGGATGAGATCCTCAATGACAGTTGAGGCTATGGGGTCAAGTCCAGCGGTAGGTTCATCGTATAATAGCACCTCTGGATTATCTGTAGGACGTTGAGGATTAGACATAATTGCTCTAGCAAAGCTTACCCTTTTTCGCATTCCTCCAGAAAGTTCTGAGGGGTAGAGATGACTAATATCTGCTAAACCCACCAGTTCTAATTTTTCTCGGACTAGTTCACGAATTTGCGATCGCTTTAACTGAGAATTTTGATAAAGTAAAAAGCCGATATTTTCTTCGACTGTTAAGGAGTCAAATAAGGCAGCTTGTTGAAATACCATCCCAATTCCCACAGGATCAGTAGCATCTTCTATTAAACCATTCCTTTGTACTCCTTGAATATAAATTTCTCCCGCATCAGGTTTTAATAAACCTGCTATTACCCGTAAAATTGTTGACTTACCAGTTCCCGATGGTCCAATAATCCCTAGTGCTTGGCCTCGGTATATTTTCAGATCAACATGATCTAAAACTTTGTTCTTACCAAAGGATTTAGAAATACCCCTTAATTCAATTAGTGGTTCTGTCATTGGTCATGGGTAATTAAATAAATAAGTTCCTCTATTTGTAAAATCTGCAACTCCAACTCTGACACAGAATGAGCTAGGGATGCTAGAAAATTGTACAGGACTTAGGCAACTGGCATCACAGATGAAATTGTAGTTAGGACTTTACTCCTATCTTTGATCAGCTATGGTAACACTTATCAGGGCTAAAGCCCTGACTACAAACAAATAAAATAATGTGATTATATAATTTATTGTGACACTTGCGTAAGTCTTATTGTAAGTAGGTTGGC
>NZ_KE384614.1:0-6575 GCF_000426905.1 Dolichospermum circinale AWQC131C | reverse complement strand
GAAAAATTGTCGTTATGACAAGGGAACAGGGAACAGGGAACAGGGAACAGGGAACAGGGAACACAGAAAGAAAGACAGAATTGATACCTACTGAGTCTTGTATGGCTACGCCACGCCAGCTATCAAAAATCAAATAGGAGTCCCATATCATCTATAATACTTTGTAGATAAAGCCAATTTCTAATTTTATTAAAGTTTATGTCCCCTTATCCTAGTTTAGTGACTGTTTCCGCACTTATACTATACTTCTTCGTCACAATCAATGTTGGTAGAGCTAGATTTAAGTATCAAGTCCCTGTGCCACAAACTACAGGAAATCCCGATTTTGAAAGAGTATTACGGGTACAGCAAAACACCTTAGAACAACTGGCTCTATTTATCCCAGCTTTATGGTTATTTTCTCTTTACGTTAGTCCTATTTGGGGTTCTGGGCTAGGTGCGGCTTGGGTAGTAGGACGTATTGCTTATGCTTGGGGATATTACCAAGCTGCGGAAAAACGCGGTCCAGGTTTTGCAATTAGTTCTTTAAGTAGTATTGCGTTAATTCTCGGTTCATTAGTGGGTATTATTTTATCAATGGTGAAATAGTTTTTGACGCTATTTTATCTATTAGCTTTTACCCCTAATAATATACTTTTACAGGATAATATGGCTCAATCTTGTGGTGCGGGCATCTTGCCCGCTATAATTATACAAATTAAATGGGGTACAACTTACTCAACTAAATCAGGGAACACCTCTTTGACAGCAGGGTGTACAAGATGGTGATTTTTAACGTTTAAACCTTTTGCTAAAGCTTGATTAAGCTCTAAAGCTTTAGTTCCCAAATTTGCTAACTGGACAGTATAGGGTAAGGTGCTGTTGTTGAGAGCTTGTGTTGATGTCCAAGGTACTGCTCCTGGCATATTCGGAACTCCATAATGTACTACTCCCTCATCAATATATACGGGATTTGTATGAGATGTTGGTTGTAGTGTTTCAACACATCCACCTTGGTCCACAGCCACGTCAACAATCACTGAACCAGGACGCATTTGTTTCACTAATTCACGGGATACTAAAATCGGTGCTTTTTTACCAGGAATTAAAACTGCACCAATCAGTAAATCAGCTTCTTTAACTGCGGCTTCAATATGGGCAGAATTACTGTAAAGTAATTCTACTCTCGAACCAAACAGGGTTTCTAAGTAGGATAACCGTTCCACATTAACATCTAATATTTGCACCATTGCGCCCATACCCACGGCAATTTTTGCGGCTTCTGTACCCACTACACCACCACCTAAAATCACCACTTTACCAGCCTTGACTCCCGGTATACCCCCTAAAAGTACACCTCTTCCTCCTTGTTGACGTTCTAAGAATCTAGCACCAAATTGGACCGCTAACCGACCAGCAACAATACTCATAGGAGTGAGTAAGGGAAGTCTATTTGCTCCCGGTTGTTCTACGGTTTCATAAGCGATCGCACAAATGCCACAATCAATTAAATATTCTGTTAATTGGCGATTTGCTGCTAAATGTAAATAAGTAAATAACAACTGTTCTTTTTGCAAGAACTTATACTCACTTGTCAAAGGCTCTTTTACCTTAATAACTAACTCTCTATCCCAAGCAGCACTGGCTTTATCAACAATTTCAGCCCCAGCATTGCTGTAATCCTCATCAGTAAATCCCGCACCATTACCAGCTTGACTTTCTACAAATATATTATGGCCATTTTCCCGTAAGACCCTGACACTAGAGGGACTTAACCCTACTCGAAATTCTTGATCTTTAGTTTCTTTAGGAACACCAATTTCCATTAATCACCTCTCATATTTTATTGTTTCACTTTAGCGTGCCAGCACCTATCTGACTATTTCCGTATTCAGCAATTCAAAATCCGAAATTTTTAGTCTCTTTCACCTTGACTAATCGGCCAGTTTTATTACAATAGATAAAGAATAATGAAAAAATGTAAAGCACCGATCACTATACTCCGAAATTTAGTTGCCAGATCCCTGTAAATTTTTGTTTGACAATCACAAGAGAGAAATTACTCAATTATGACACAACAACCAACTGCTACCCCTAAATTAGAAGAACCTAAGTTTGGCTTTAATGAATATGCCGAACGATTAAATGGCAGAGCGGCTATGATTGGCTTTATTTTAATGGTTGTGATTGAATACACTACCAATCAAGGTGTACTTTCATGGCTAGGTCTTAAGTAAATTTATCATAGGATTTACGCAAAATACTTCTCAAATCTTGATTCTCTCTATTCCGTGGCTCGTGCGTAAATCCTATTTCATGATTAAATACCCATCTTTAGAGAAGTAAGATAGTGTTTTAAAAGTCTAAATTCATACATATCTGGGCGGTTAGAAACCGTGTCTACACAGGCTAAACCCACCTACGTGGGTTTAAAAACGTTAATTTTGTGTTAGTCCACGTTCCCGTAGCGTTCCGCAGGAATAGGTAGACTTTGTTTGTGTAGTAGCGATAGCGCAGCGTGGCCTAAGCCATATTATATTCGCCGAAAAGTTTTCTTTTTCTGAAACTTATCTATAATAACAAACCCAGGAAATCCCTGTATCGCTAATCCAATTAGATTTTCAATGTTTTCCCGCAAAACCGATAAGTTTTTTCAATCAAACTTTTATAAAATAGGTCGCACTATTAAATAAACCCTATATTCTCAATAATCTTGAGAATATTCTCAATAGTTAAACGAAAAAAGTTAATTTGAGGGCTTGATATTCTCAACTATTTTTTGTACAATAATTTTGATTATAATCTACTTGGGTAACTTTTTTATAAAGTCTGAGCAGGGATTCCTAGAGTGTAAAAATTTTTGAGTATTCTCAGAGGACTTACGCATTTGCGTAAATCCTGTAGATTAAAAATTATCTGGAGACATATCAGACATACCACCTTCATTATCACGTTTAGAACCTAGTAAATCTAGTTGTTCTACATGAATAACTGGACTAGAACGATTGACTCCGGTTTGGCGATCGCTCCAGGAATCAAATTTCAAAGAACCTTTCACCCCAATCAAGCTACCTTTACGGACATAATTGCCGGCAACTTCCGCAGTTTTTCCCCAGAGTTCTAGATTAAACCAGTCTGGCTTATCGTTGTTACGGGATCTTCTATTTACTGCTAAAGTCAATCTACATTTAACTGTACCCGACTCAAAATACTTCATATCTGGGTCACCACCTACACGACCAACAAGGGTAACAACATTAATGCTCATAACTTTTACTTTTGGTACATTTGTACTTTATGATTCATAATACAGCAGTTTCCGATATTATGAGATGATCGGGTACAGACATTAATCATAAAAATCTTGTGTGCGGGCATACTTCGACAAGATCAGTACAAGTCCTGCCTGCTTAAAGTGTACCCCATCATTGGATAAAATCCGCTGTATATTAACTATAATAACTAAACCTCGTCCGAGTTGAAAACTGGAGTTTTTTCAACCTGGAACAGGGAACAGGGGTTTGGGAACTAATAGCGATTATAGCTAATCCTTATAGTTAGGTACAAAATCATCTGAATTAATCCGCGTTTAATTCTGACTTCTTGTACCTCACTTGAATGGAAATTGCGACCAGAAAAGACAGTGGGTTTGAAACTAGATAGGATTTAATTGTAAAATTATTGAATATCTGTTAGAATCCCCACAATTAAGTCCACGAAAACATTCAAAAAATAGTTGGCGTTAAAAAAGTTATCTGATTTTACCGAATGATATTTAAAAAATAGAACACAACAGTTCTGAAACTAAAATTAAGATTGACAAAAGCTAGACAAAAAAATACTCTAGTTGATTGAAATCAGGCAAACAAACATCATGTAATCCGTCATTATTAACTCTTATCTTGATAGTCACAATTAGCATAAATAGGGGGAACACAGACGCGTGGGTCTTTTCAGGAATTTTCGTCCATCATGGGATATGGGTATCGACCTCGGTACAGCCAATACCCTAGTTTATGTATCAGGTAAAGGAATTGTCCTGCAAGAACCTTCCGTAGTTGCCATTGATCAAAATCTCAAAGTGGCACTGGCAGTGGGAGAAGAAGCAAAAAAAATGCTCGGTCGGACTCCAGGGAATGTAGTGGCTTTGCGTCCCCTGCGTGACGGCGTGATTGCTGATTTTGATACGGCAGAATTGATGCTAAAAAGCTTTATTCAGCGGGTAAATGAAGGTAGATCCCTGATGTTACCCCGTATCGTAATTGGTATTCCTAGTGGTGTCACAGGAGTAGAAAGACGAGCCGTCATGGATGCAGCTACTCAAGCCGGTGCTAGAGAAGTATATTTAATTGATGAACCAGTCGCAGCGGCCATTGGTGCAGGACTACCAGTTGCCGAACCCACTGGTAATATGATTATTGATATCGGAGGTGGAACAACAGAAGTAGCGGTATTAAGTCTGCAAGGGACAGTAATTAGCGAGTCAGTACGCATTGCAGGAGATGAACTAACAGAAGCAATTATTCATTATATGAAGAAAATTCATAATCTGGTAATTGGTGAACGTACTGCTGAGGATATTAAAATTAGGATTGGTTCTGCCTATCCCACCGAAGATGATAATGATAAAATAATGGAAGTCCGTGGACTGCATTTGCTTTCTGGCTTACCCAGGACTGTCACCATCAAAGGTGCTGAAATTCGGGAAAGTATGTTAGAGCCACTAGCGGTAATTATAGAAGCAGTGAGACGCACACTAGAACGCACACCGCCAGAACTGGCAGCAGACATTATTGATCGTGGTATCATGTTAGCGGGTGGTGGCGCATTACTCAAAGGACTAGACACTTTAATTAGTCATGAGACAGGTATTGTTACCCATATAGCAGCAGATCCTTTATGCTGTGTAGTTTTGGGAACAGGTCGTGTATTAGAAAACTTCAAGCAGTTGGAGAGAGTATTCAGCGGACGTTCTCGCAATATGTAGCAAAAATCAGTTAGTTAAGAATACTGGATTCTGTATTTATGAACAACTAACTATGGAATCCTTCTTTTTTTGATAAATTTATGATAAAAAGTATACAGAGGTATGGACAACATCATGTAGCACTATCACAAACGCCACAGGGCGAAAACTTTACTAACGGAATTTTGGTATAAAAACACTAAAACTGGATAAAGCTATATTCCTGGAACTTTTGAATCATTTACTTTTACAAAATTTATAGAAATATATACGGATATCTTATGTTAACTGCAAAACGCTGGTGGGAATATAAAGGATTACAAATAGGGTTATTAGCGCTAGTTTTAGGTGGTGCGTGGACAATCAGAGAAACAAAAGGTGCTTTATTGCGTGAAATGTATCAAGCAATAACTAGCCCTTTACAAATGTTGCACTCAGGAACAATTCCTGAGCAAAGTATCCAGGATGCGAGATTTTTAGAATTACGAACCCGCATAGTTGATCTGGAAAGCCAAAATCAAAAGTTAAAAAATTTACTGGGTTATACGGAGAAAGAAGCCGGGGAGCAAAAACCGATTATAGCACGGGTGGTGGGACGTAGTGCTGATAACTGGTGGCAACAAGTGATTTTAAATCGGGGGACAACATCGGGTATTCAAGAAGGTTCTATTGTTAAAGCTGATGGTGGATTAGTCGGTCTGGTAGAAAGTGTGACTAATAATACTAGTCGTGTATTGTTAGTTAGTGATTTGAAAAGTCAAGTAGGAGTGACTATCAGCCGGACTTCAGCTAAAGGGATTTTGCAGGGTGATTCTTCTGCAGAAGGGATCTTAGAATTTTACGAAAAAGTCCCTAATGCCAGAGTAGGTGATTTAGTGTCCACATCTACTTATAGTCAGAAGTTCCCGGCTGGTTTAGCCATAGGTAGAATTAAGTCTCTAGATTTAAAGAAACTCCCGGCTTCAGTAGCAAGGGTAGAGTTATTTCCGCCAATTCAGTATTTGGACTGGGTAACTGTTTATCCTAAACCAGAGAAACAGGATTTGGAAACCCCAACCGTGACTAAATAATGTGGAATAATTGTTTTCTGTATCTACATTAGGTAGATCATGCTTCTAACTAAAAAAACCGTAAAATTACTGTAAAGCCTTAGCAGAGGTATCATGGCAGAATTTAATAAGCTGTTACGCATCTAAATTTAATAATCTTAACCTGGCTAGATGTTGTGGCGCGGGCATCTTGCCCGCTAGAATCATACAAATTAAATGGAGTACAGCTTAGTAATTTTCTGAGAATTAGTGTAAGTTTTTGTAACAAACAGTTGACTCACCGTTGCAGAAGTTGTATATTCAGTACATGGCCTTAGGCATAGAAAACAGAGAATAAAAGACGGGTGGGGCTTCTTTGGGCTTTTATTCTCACGAGGGAAAGAAATCTGGCTAGATGTAAGTCAAATTTACAGTGTCAAACTCATAAGATTAACCATGAATAAGTTTATCTTGGCTTTACTAACTGTTGGTGCTATTGCCACTGCTGCTGTTCCTGCTAATGCTGGTGATATTGGTAACACCTGAGTTCGATATAAATAATCATCCTGAAAACTAATTATATCAGACTTTTCTCAATTAGC